>NZ_KV807755.1:0-61695 GCF_001812125.1 Streptococcus sp. HMSC071D03 | reverse complement strand
TATGCCATAAGAAGATTATACCACACTACGTACTTTTTTAGGTTCATTTTACTATATGTAGAGAAACAACTGAACAGGTTAAATATCTCAATCGCAATCTTATCCCAAACACATGATAAATAGTCGGGAAAACTGTTTAATATTATAGATAAAATATACCTTATTTTTATGTAGTTTATCTATGAACAGGGGCGTGACTTAGAAAGTCTAATCTACTACTTCAATGCAGGGATTAAACCAATAATCAACATGCTAAACTAAAGTCTCAGGAAGGGTATCAAAAGGCCAGACTTTTTGTCCGGCCTCTTTTTTCTTATTTGACATGATTTGCAAGATCTTCTTGCGCTTTTTTATTAGATTCTTCTTTTTCTTTCTTCCATTTATCTTGAGCTTTTTGATATTCATCAGCAGTTACTGGCTTATCTTGAAGGTCAAGGTATTTGTACAAGAGGGCTTCACTTGTTCCCTTGTTACCTGAGTAAGCAAATGGAAGTGTGAATGGCACCATCTTAGACAACATTGGTCGTCCAGTTTGAGAAGTCGTTGGAATAATCAAAGCACTATCTGTCAACCAAGCTTGAGCAGCAGCATATTTATCATAACGTTTTGAAACGTCAGTGTCTTCATTTCCAGCTTCAACAACCATCTTTTCGTAATCTTCCAAACCAACTTGTTTGGCAGCTGCATTGTTTGTGCCTGAATCAAATCCTAGGTAAGTCTTAGTATTTTCACCTACTGATGGTTTGATGATATCAAGGTATGTAGATGGGTCGATGTAGTCTGGAGACCAACCAACGTTATCTGAAAGGTCCCAATCTTCACCGGCAGCCGTTTCAGCAAAGTAAGTAACATTGAGGACTTCATCTTTTTGAAGTTGTTGAATGTCAATGACAACATTGTCAGTTCCTAACGTTGCTTCAAGTGATTGTTTCAATGATTGAACACGTTGAACTTTTGTAGTATTCGTTTGGTCAACTGGCATATCCAAGTGGATTGGGAATTGAACACCCTCTGCTTGGAGAGCTGTCTTAGCCTTAGCAAATTCTGCTTTCGCTTTTTCAGGATTGTAAAGACCATCTTGAGCGTCATCTAGATTGACATCTTTCCACTCATCACCATAGGTTACTAATTTTTCTTTAACTAATTCACCAAAGTTTTTACCATCTGCTTGAACAAATGTTGGTGGTACGAACAAGTTACGAAGAAGTTTTGTTGCTCCGCTTGCTCCATTAACTTGAGAAGCATAGGCTGTTCTATCAAAACCAAAGGCGATGGCTTGACGGAAGTCTTTGTTAAGGAGAGCTTTCTTAGTTGAAGTCTTTTGCTCGTCTGTAGTCTTAGAAGTATATTTGTAAGACTGACGGTCAATATTTGTACCAACTAAGAAGGTTGAAGAATCTTGTGGTGTATAAACGATATTGTCTTTAAACTCTTTTTCAAGTTCAGAGTAGCTTCCACTTGTTGGGAAGAGACGAGCCATTGAGAAACCACCATCTTTAAAGGTTTCTGCAAGTTTGTTATTATCTTGACCATCCCAGAATGAAAGTTTTACTTTATCAATATGAACATTGTCCTTATCCCAGTAGTTTGGATTCTTTTCGAATTCTACTGAAGATTTTGCTACCAATGATTTCAACAAGAAAGGACCATTATAAAGGATACTGCTTGGATCTGTTGCTTTAGCAAAGTCACTTCCTTTAGAAGTAAGAAATTCTTCATTGACTGGTGCAAGAATTCCCATGGTTGTCTTAGAGTTCCAGAAGCTTTCTGGTTTGTTCAAAGTGTATTGAACTGTTTGATCATCTACAGCCTTAATTCCAACTTCTGAGAAATCTTTAACTTCACCTTTTACATAAGCATCCAAACCTTTAATAGATTCTTGAACAAGATAAAGGGCTTCTGACTTATTGTCAGCCGCATACTTAAGACCTGTTACAAAGTCTTGCGCTTTAACTGGTGCATACTCTTCGCCTTCAGAAGTGTACCACTTAGCATCTTTACGGATTGTGTAAGTGTAAGTCAACCCGTCTTTAGACACTGACCAATCTTCTGCCAAAGATGGCACGAAGTTACCGTAGCGGTCATTCTCCATCAAACCATCAACGACATTACTTGTGATATTAGCAACCGCAGCCTTACCAGTTGTCAGATAGTTGAGGCTGTCTGGATCTGTTTCATAAACATAAGAAAAAGTTTTCTCACCTTTTGCACTAGAGCCTGAGCCTGAACAAGCTGCCAAAACACCTGACGCTAACAGAGTCACTCCTGCTAGGGCCATTACTTTTGAAAATTTCATAATAAACTCCTTTTTGACTTTTTATACATTATAGTCCCTTTTCAGCCAAGTGTCAATACAATTTTCAGAATTTTTCCAATTGAATTGAAAACAATTGCCATTTTAAAATTATTTTTTACAGTCAGACTCTTTTATGACATTCATATTTGAAAAATCTCTTGATTAGCAGTTTTCAAGCAAATCTTTATGATATAATGAAAAGAGAAAATTGAAAGGAAATACCATGTCAAAAGAAGTTATTGTTGAAAGTTTTGAACTTGACCATACGATTGTAAAAGCCCCTTATGTCCGTTTAATCGGAGAAGAAACAGGTCCTAAGGGAGATATCATTTCTAATTTTGATATCCGCTTGGTTCAACCAAATGAGGACTCTATCCCTACTGCTGGACTTCATACGATTGAACACCTCTTGGCTAAACTCATTCGTACTCGCATTGACGGTATGATTGATTGTTCACCATTTGGTTGTCGTACAGGTTTCCATATGATTATGTGGGGACGTCATACTAGCGCAGAAATCGCTGCTGTCATCAAGGATTCGCTAAAGGAAATCGCAGAAACAACAACTTGGGAAGATGTCCCAGGAACTACCATTGAATCTTGCGGGAACTACAAGGACCACAGCCTATTTTCAGCTAAGGAATGGGCTAAATTGATTCTCCAACAAGGAATCTCGGATGATGCCTTTGAACGCCATGTCATCTAACACAAAAGAACCAGTTTTTTCAACTGGTCCTTTTTTTACACTCAAAATTTTAATTTAGGCTTTCTCACGAATGACCAAGACACCATCTTCCATATCGGCTTCAAGGTGTTTAGAATCAAGATTATCCAAGTGGAAGTCTGTGACTTTGTCACGAATTTGTTGTTCAACTACACGACGGAGTGGACGAACACCCATGACTTCATCATAACCTTCTTCGGTCATATATTCTTTGGCTGCATCACTCACTGCCAAGTCGATCTCTTTCTTAGCAAGTGTCTTATTGACATCAACCAACATCAAATCTACAATCTTAGAAAGATCTTCCTTGCTCAAGTGTGAGAACTCAATCACAGCGTTAAAGCGATTCAAGAATTCTGGACGGAAGTAAGGTTTCAAACGATCCATCAATTCTGGTTTATCCGCATCTTCTGTCAGGTTCGCTTCATAACCAAAGCCAGCATTTGAAGTTGCGATAATCACTGTATTTTTAAAGTTTACAGTGTTACCTTGACCGTCTGTCAAACGACCATCATCCAATACTTGAAGAAGAAGAGTAATCACTTGAGGATCAGCCTTTTCAATTTCATCAAGAAGGACGATTGAGTATGGATTCCGACGAACACGTTCAGTCAAAGTGTTGTTGTTATCATCGTAACCAACATAACCGGCTGTTGTACCAATCAATTTAGAAACGGCTGTGCGGTCGCTGTATTCTGACATATCCAAACGGATGATAGCATCCTTAGTTCCAAACATATCAAGAGCCAATTGTTTAGCCAACTCAGTCTTCCCAACACCAGTAGGACCTACAAAGAGGAAGCTACCGATTGGACGATTCCCTTCGTCAAAGCCTGCACGGTTCCGACGGATGGCACGTGCTACTGCTTCAACAGCCTTATCTTGACCAATAACCTTAGTTTGCAAACGGTGACCCATATCTTTCAAACGTTCGATATCAGTTGCACCCATTTGTGAAACAGGGATACCTGTCATACGTTCTACAGACTCAGCAACATCATTAACAGTCGCTGTAACCTTATGATCTTCTGTATGGTTGGCAATTTTCTTTTCAAGTTCTTCGATACGAATTTTTGCATTAAGGGCTGCTTCGTAATCTTCTTTAGCAGCTGCAGCTTCTTGTTTAGCTTTTTCTTCTTCAATTTCATGTTCCACAGCATGTACATCTGTCACTGGGTGTTGTGCTGCCAAGTGAGCAGCTGTCACATCGACCAAGTCGATAGCCTTATCTGGCAAGCTACGTTGTGGAATATATTGAACAGAATAATCAACAGCAGCTTTCAATACTTCATCTGGCAAGATAACATTGTGGTGTTGTTGATAAAGATCACGAATCCCTTGGAGAATCTTGAAAGTATCTTCAGCAGATGGTGCATTAACTTTTACTTCGTTGAAACGACGAGCAAGAGCAGCATTTTTCAAAATAGTGTTGCGATATTCATCTTGAGTTGTTGCCCCAATCACTGTCAATTCACCACGTGAAAGAGCTGGTTTCAAAATATCAGCAAGACCTTTAGATCCTTGACCATCCCCTGTGCTACCTGCACCAAGGATTTGGTGGATTTCATCGAAGAAGAGGATAATATTTCCAGCTTCTTTAACCTCGTTTACCAAGTTTTGAATGTTTTCTTCAAAGCTACCACGATATTGAGTACCAGCTTCAAGTCCAGAAATATCAATTGAAATGATTTCTTTGTTCTTGATTGCTGCTGGAACATCACCATTCACGATAGCTTGGGCAAGACCTTCTACTACTGCCGTTTTACCAACACCAGCATCACCGACTAGAACTGGGTTATTCTTTGTACGACGAGAAAGGATTTCAGAAGTTTCTTGAATCTCCTTATTACGTCCAATAACTGGATCCAACTTACCTTCACGAGCTTCTGCTGTTAAGTTACGTCCAAGTTTTGCAAGAATACCATCTTGTTTCATAGCTTTACCTTGAACATACTGAGCTTGGTCACTTCCTTCACTTGGCAGTTGACCTGTTTGACGATAAATAGCAAATTCTTCAGGTGTTACTTCACGACCGTTAATCAAGTAACGACGATTTTCAGAACTATATCCACGCATACCGCCCATCAATTGGTTAAACAAATCATCCATATTGTTAAAGTTATTAAAGTTGTTATTCATATTTTATACCTCGTTTAATTTAAAAATTAGTTAGTCAAAATAATTTGACTTTTTCTGACCTTTGTTTTAAAAATTTTAGACTAGCACTTTGCTACTCTACGTATAATTTCTGGTTTCTCTTTATCCAATACAGATTTTGTAATTGGATTTCTAAAAATACTAATGTTATTCATAGGTTGTACCTCTTTTCTAGGTTTTACCCATACTTTGACCTTAAGATAAATTACACAATCACCTTAAAATCAAGGTTTTCTAAGGATTTCCTTATCCTTATGTCCTTAGTATATCACTTTGGTCAGTATTAGTCAAGATATTTGACCAATTTTGACCAACTTTTTTTAAATATTTTTTTATACCAAAAAACCAGTCAAAATGACTGGTTTTTATTTACTATTTATGAATCTTAGCTCAATGCATCATCCATTGAAAGAACTTCGTGGAAGACACGTTGTGTCAATTCAGTTTTTTGTTCTGGAGTGAGGTACTTAGTATTTACACAGTATCCTGAGATACGTACGATTACGTCTTCACCTGACATGATCTTTTCGTAAACATCGTTCAAGTCCATAACGTTCAAGTTAACGTGTTGTCCACCGTTTTCGAAGTAACCATCAAGGATTGTTACCAAGTTATCAACTTGTTCGTCACGAGTCTTACCAAGAGCACGAGGTGAAACTTGAGTTGTCAATGAGATACCATCAGCTGCGTAACCAAAGTCAAGGCTAGCAAGTGAGTTCAAGTTTTGCAACCATCCACCTTTAGCTTTGTTAGATGGGTTAGCACCTGGTGAGAAGAATTCAAGTTTAGACAAGTTCACTGAACCATCTTCGTTGAGGTATACACCTTTGTGGACTGGTGAGTTACCAGTTTGTTTAGAGTAAGCAACGTTAGATGTGATTGTCAAAAGTGAAACTGTAGCTTCTGCATTCTTGTAAAGTTTGTGGCTACGTAGACGAGTTGTGTAAGCTTCGATCAACCATTCTGCCAATTCGTTTGAACGTGGGTCATCTTCACCCCAACGTGGGTATTCACCGATTGTTTCGTAATCGTAGATGTAGCCATTTTCATCACGGATTGGTTTAACTGTAGCGTATTTGATAGCTGACAATGTGTCAACAGTGTTAGCGAATCCACAGATACCGAATCCCATGTTAGCACGTTGTTTAGTTGGCAAGAAAGCCATTTGAACAGCTTCGTAGTTGTACTTATCAGTCATGTAGTGGATGATGTTCAAAGCATCTACGTAAGTGTCAGTCAACCAGTCAAGAGATTTTTCAAAGTTAGCTTTAACTGATTCGAATTCAAGAACTTCGTCACGGATTGGTTCGATATCAAATACTTTGTAGTCTTTATGAACATCGTCGTAACCACCGTTCAAACCAGTAAGAAGAGCTTTAAGAACGTTAACGCGAGCACCGAAGTACTGGATGTTGTGACGTTGTTCTTCGTTTTCTGGGTCAAGTGGAGATACACAACATGAGATACAGCTCATTTCACCATATCCATCTTTAGCCATTGTTGTTACACCTTCGTATTGGATTGAAGAGTGTTTGTGGCTCATGTGCATACAGTAGCGACGGAAGTTGTATGGCAATTTGTCAGTCCAAAGAACTGTCAAGTTTGGTTCTGGAGAGTTACCGATGTTGTCAAGAGTGTTCAAGAAACGGTAGTCCATCTTAGTAACACGGTGACGACCGTCGTTACCCATACCAGCCATAGAAGTTGTGATGAAGGTTGGGTCACCTGAGTACAATTGGTCGTAAGCTTTTGTACGAGCAAATTTAACTGTACGAAGTTTCATAACGAAATCATCAACAAACTCTTGGATTTCTGATTCAGTAAATGTACCACGAGCAAGGTCACGTTCTGCAAAGATATCCAATACGATTGGTACACGTCCAAGAGATGTAGCCGCACCGTTGATAACACGGCAGACAGCCATGAAGGCAATGTTTACCCATTGGATAGCTTCTTTAACGTTCATCGCTGGTTTACGAACATCAACTCCGTAAAGATCACCCAAGCGTACAACTTGTTGCAATGCTTGATATTGAAGGTTGATTTCTTCACGAAGACGGATTGTTTCTTCATCGATTTCTTCGATTGCATTCCAGTCGTTTACTTTTTCTTGCATCAAGTAGTCTGCACCGTAAAGAGCAAGACGTGCGTAAACACCGATGATACGTCCGCGTGAGTATGCATCTGGAAGACCAGTTACAGTGTGAGCGTGGCGAGCACGACGGATGTTTGAAGTGTAAGCACGGAAGATACCGTCGTTAACAGTTGTTACGTATTTAGTGAAAATTTCGTGAACAGCTGGGTCTGGCTCGTATCCATTTTCTTTCAAAGTAGTTTCAGCCATACGGATACCACCTTTTGGCATGAAGTTCAATTTGAAGAGTTCGTCATTTTGGATACCAAAGATAACTTCGTTTTCTTTGTCGATGAATCCTGCAGGGATATCAGCGATAGATGTTGGACGAGTGTCCATTGGGAAACGAGTTTCTTCGTAATGTGCTTTAGTTTCTTCTACGATTTTTTTGATGTGAAGTGAACGTTCTGTTGGTCCTGCAAGGAAGCTTTCATCTCCATCATAAGGTGTGTAGTTTGCTTGAACGAAACGAGACACACTTGCTTTTTCTTTCCAGTCAACACCTTTAAAGCCTTCCCAGGCTTTGTCAAAAATGTCTTGTGCTTCAACAACTGTCTTAACAACCATGTTAATGTCCTCTTTTTTCTTTCTAGTAACAGTCATCTGTTACATTCATGTACTCAGTATAACATACAGTAAACGATTTCAACAAGTAGAAAATCTCTTTTTTAGCACTTTCTTTTCTAATACAGTTTCAAAAATAAATAAAACTGTATTATATTTTTGAAAAGAATTACTTGGTTTTCATTTTTTCAGAAAAAGAGTATAATAAAATTAAACAAACTAGCACTGAGAGGTTTCTTCATGTTGATTTTCCCACTAATGAATGATTTATCTCGTAAAATCATCCATATTGACATGGATGCCTTTTTTGCTGCTGTTGAAATTCGAGACAATCCCAATCTTAAAGGGAAGCCAGTTGTGATTGGTAGTGATCCTAGAAAAACTGGTGGTCGAGGAGTTGTTTCTACCTGTAGTTATGAAGCGCGAGTCTTTGGCATCCACTCAGCTATGAGTTCTAAAGAAGCCTATGAACGTTGCCCTCAAGCTGTTTTCATTTCTGGAAACTACGAAAAATATACTGCTGTCGGTCAACAGATTCGAGCTATTTTCAAACGTTATACGGATAATATCGAGCCTATGAGTATCGATGAAGCTTATCTAGACGTGACTGAAAACAAACTCGACATCAAGTCCGCTGTTAAAATCGCTCGACTAATCCAACAAGATATTTGGCAAGAACTTCATCTGACCGCTTCTGCTGGTGTGTCTTATAATAAATTCTTAGCTAAAATAGCCAGCGATTACCAAAAACCTCAAGGTCTGACAGTTATTCTCCCTGATGAAGCTGAAGATTTTCTCAAACAAATGGATATCGCTAAATTCCACGGTGTAGGTAAGAAAACAGTTGAGAAATTGCATCAAATGGGGGTATTTACAGGTGCTGATCTTTTAAAAATTTCTGAAATTAGTCTCATTGATCGTTTTGGTCGACTCGGTTTTGACCTGTATCGCAAGGCTCGTGGCATTGATAATTCTCCCGTCAAATCCAATCGCATTCGTAAATCTATTGGAAAAGAAAAAACTTATAGTAAAATTCTCAATCTAGAAGAGGATATCAAAAAAGAGCTAACTCTCCTTTCGGAAAAAGTTGCCCTGAGTCTTCAAAAAAATGAAAAATCTGGAAAGATTGTTATTTTAAAAATCCGCTATGCTGACTTTTCTACAATGACTAAGCGGAAAAGCTTATCTCAAAAGATCCAAGATGCTGAAACTATTTCACAAATAGCTATCCAACTTTACGAATCTCTGACAGATAAAGATAAAGACGTTCGCTTATTGGGTGTCACTGTGACTGGATTTTAAAACCTTGAAGGAAGCAGCTTCCCTCAAGGCTTTTTTCTTATACAAATAATCGAACGAAGCTATAAAGTAGTAAGACACTACCTAGGACAATACGGTATTTTCCAAACATTGTAAAGTCGTGTTTTTTTACATAGCTGGTCAAGAAACGAATGGCAACCATGCTGACTGCAAAAGCCACTACCATTGCTACCAAGAGCAAGAAGAATTGACCAAAACTCAAGACTTCTCCCGCTTTGATGAATTTAAAAATCTTCAAAGCACTAGCTCCAAACATAACTGGAATTCCTAGATAGAAGGTAAACTCAGTTACCACCGAACGACTAGTTCCATTTAACAAACCACCAACGATAGTGGCACCCGAACGGCTAGTCCCAGGTAAAAGAGCCAAGACTTGGAAAAGTCCGATATAGAGGGCCGTTTTATAAGGCAACTTGTCTAGCTCTGTGACTGTTGGCTCAATCGCTTGCGCTTTGTTACGTTTTTCAAGATAGATAAAGGCAACCCCATAAACAATCAACATAATGGCTACTGAAACCATATTATGGAAGTGAGTGTCAAACCAATCATCAAACTTAAAGACAAGGAGAAGAGGTAAAGTCGCAACAAATACTTTCGACCATAATTGCCAAGTTCTACGAACTTGAACTTTATCTTTCCCTGGTTTGAAAGGATTAAGTTTGTTAAAGTAGATAACCATAACGGCTAAGATTGCACCAAGTTGAATAACCACGTTAAACATAGACATAAAGGCTTCACTTTGGTCTTTATATTGGACAAATTCTTCCGCTAGGATCAGGTGACCAGTGCTTGAAATCGGCAACCATTCCGTGATTCCTTCAACAATACCAAAAAAGATAGATTTTAAAATTTCAATAAGATACATAGATAACTCCTTTTTCTATCCTCCATTATATCATACTTTTATAAGCTGTGTTTAGTTTTCTTTAAAAGGCACCGATGCTGCCGCCACCACCGCCGCCAGAAAATCCACCACCAGAACTTCCACTACTAGAAGATACTGAGTAAGTACTTGCCGTATTTGCGACACTGGCATAATGGCTCATTTGCGCTGTTGAATGATAAAACATGCTATGCCAGCCATAGGCTACATAGAGATTGATATCTGGATTTTCAACTTGGATCTGGTGAACCTTCATCAAATGGCTAACCTTGTCAGCATATCCAAACAAAGTTGCATAAACTAATAGACGATTCCAAACAACAATACTTTCCAATTCAGCCTGATCCAGTCGTGCAATCTCACGCAACATATTTTCAAAACTGGTCCAGAGATAGTAGACTTCTGCTCCTGCTTCATTTAGGACACCATCACGATTATCTAGTCGAAGCTTCCAATAATAGAAAACAGCCAAAACTAAACCTAGAAAACCAAGTATTGGCAAGGGGAGGTAAAGATAGCCATGAACGTCCAAACTATACAAGAACAAACCAAATCCGATGATTAGTGGGAAAATAGTAGAAACAGCCATGCTCACTTGCAAGACCTTTTCCCCGCTAGTCAAGGGGCGATAATAATCTGGGAGCCCCCAGAAGGAAACTCGATTTCTTACTCCGTCTTGCATCTCTTTCAATGCTCTTTCAAAAGAATATTTGAGTTTACGGCCTTTTGTTTGAATCCGTTTTTCATCAGTAGCTTTCGCTCCACGGTAAAGGTTCTCAGAAACCTTATAATCTGCAAACAAATTGGAAACAGCAACTTCTTTTTTACCTGAAAAGGTCAGATTTAGGCAGTCTTTCTCAAAGCTTGACAAACCATCTTCTTTTACCAGCCTCAAGCCAACTGCGTCTCCTTCTGAAATAATAGAGACATTCCCACGGTCTATCACATCTAACAAGGTAGCTTGAATAAGTTGGTCAAAGGTGAATTTTCCTGCTCCTTTGGTTAGAGGACTCACTTCCTCTAAGGAGGTCGAGTAGACAGCCTCTGATAAAACCATAGGCTCTAATTCCATCGGCGGTTCATAGAGACGATGATTTTTGGCATATTTGACTGAAGGAGTGGTTTTTCTTCTATAAATAAAAT
Source organism: Streptococcus sp. HMSC071D03 (assembly GCF_001812125.1). NCBI lineage: Bacteria > Bacillati > Bacillota > Bacilli > Lactobacillales > Streptococcaceae > Streptococcus > Streptococcus sp. HMSC071D03. The sequence goes on along the minus strand of NZ_KV807755.1, from coordinate 50,474 downwards.
AGAAGCAGATACTCAATAACAAGGAGATGGAAAGTATTGAAGGAAACACCCAAGTAACGAGTTGTTTACTCTGCTCTTTTTCTCTAACAATCGAGTCTTCTATCTTATTAAACTCTTCTAAACGATTCCCTTTTAAGCCCTGATCTGTAGCGCTAGCAAAATCAGTTCGAGGCCAGTAGGCATGCAACTCAACTCCGCGCTTAGACGGAAGATTGTCTAAGCGAATAGTATAGTCATGACCACTCTGTTCAATACTTCCCTCTCTATAAAGTTGACCTGTGTGGAAAAAGAGTTTTTCAGCCCCCTTATCTCCCCTCACATGAAACTCAAACTTTTCAATAGATTCTGAACTATCTGTTAAGGGTTGCCAATTTAATTCAGCGATATCATGATATAAGAAAAGAAGATTTTTCAATTGCCAGGTAAGTTCCACTTCGACCCTGTCCCCTTCCTGACCTGGATTATAGACTTTAACAGTATAACCATTCTTTTCTTCTGTCACTTCGCTAGTAACATCTGTCAGTTTAGCACCATTTTTCGATGCCTCAACCTTTGGATGAGGATCAATTTCAAACCCGCTAGGCATCTTGCCTGCACGACCAAGTCCCACTATTTGGCCATTAAAATCATCCTCAAACTGGTAAACTATCTTCTGCCTAAATTCCGCTGTATTATCTGCATGAATATACAGTTCTCCTTTATAGGATGGAATGCTGAAATCCACGGCAAAAACCAGTTTGGGAACAATTATCAGACATGTAAATATAAGTACTATTAACCATCTTTTTTTCATAATATAGCCTCTTTTGACCTTTTTCTCATTATATCATTTTTTTCCAAGTAAGGGTTTACTAGGATTGAAAAACTTGCTAATTTTCGATACAATAGAGAGAAGCAATTTTAGACTAGAAATAGGAGAAAACATGAAAAAATTATGCTTAACTATCCTTGCTAGCCTGGCCCTTACTTTAGGACTAGTTAGCCAGGTCCAAGCCGATGAATATTTACGCATCGGTATGGAGGCAGCCTACGCACCCTTTAACTGGACTCAAGATGACGACAGTAACGGCGCTGTCAAAATCGATGGAACCAACCAATATGCTAATGGTTACGACGTCCAAATAGCTAAAAAAATTGCTAAGGACCTAGGCAAAGAGCCCTTGGTTGTTAAAACCAAGTGGGAAGGACTTGTTCCAGCCCTTACTTCTGGTAAGATTGATATGATCATTGCAGGTATGAGCCCAACTGCTGAACGCAAACAAGAAATTGCATTTTCAAGCAGCTACTATACTAGCGAACCAGTACTTTTGGTCAAAAAAGATTCTGCCTATGCAAACGCCAAATCACTAGAGGACTTTAGCGGAGCAAAAATCACTTCTCAACAAGGTGTTTACCTTTATGATTTGATTTCACAAATCTCAGGCGCTCAGAAGGAAACTGCCATGGGAGATTTCGCCCAAATGCGTCAAGCTCTTGAAGCTGGTGTCATTGATGCCTATGTTTCTGAACGTCCTGAAGCCCTAACTGCCGAATCAGCAAACGCTAAGTTCAAAATGATTCAGCCTGAACCTGGTTTTAAAACTGGTGAAGAAGATACATCTATCGCTATTGGACTTCGTAAAGATGATAACCGTATCAGCCAAATCAATGCCAGTATTGAAACCATTTCTAAAGATGAACAAGTTGCGCTCATGGATCGTATGATCAAAGAGCAACCAGCAGAATCTACAACGACAGAGGAAAGCAACAGTAATTTCTTTGGCCAAGTCGCTAAAATTCTGACTGAAAACTGGCAACAACTCTTGCGTGGTGCTGGTATTACACTTCTCATTTCAATTATCGGTACCATCGTTGGTCTCGCTATCGGTCTTGCTATCGGTGTCTTCCGTACAGCACCTCTATCAGAAAATCAATTTATTTTCGGCATCCAAAAACTAATCGGTTGGATTCTCAATATCTATATTGAAATTTTCCGTGGGACACCTATGATTGTACAATCTATGGTTATCTACTATGGAACTGCTCAAGCTTTCGGAATCAATCTAGACCGTACGCTAGCTGCTATCTTTATCGTTTCGATCAACACTGGTGCCTACATGACTGAAATCGTCCGTGGTGGTATCCTAGCTGTTGATAAGGGACAATTTGAAGCGGCAACTGCACTTGGCATGACTCATAACCAGACCATGCGTAAGATTGTTTTGCCTCAAGTTGTTCGAAATATTCTACCAGCGACTGGTAATGAGTTCGTCATCAACATCAAGGATACTTCTGTATTGAACGTTATCTCTGTTGTAGAACTTTACTTCTCAGGAAATACAGTAGCAACACAAACCTACCAGTACTTCCAAACCTTTACCATCATCGCAGTTATCTACTTTGTCCTCACCTTCACAGTAACGCGTATCCTACGCTTCATCGAAAAACGTATGGATATGGATACCTACACGACAGGTGCTAACCAAATGCAAACGGAGGATTTGAAATAATGAGTCAACCAATCCTTGAAATCAAACACCTCAAAAAATCCTACGGGCAAAACGAGGTCTTAAAAGACATCTCTCTCACTATTCATAAAGGAGAAGTGATTTCTATCATCGGTAGTTCCGGTAGTGGTAAATCAACCTTCCTACGTTCTATCAACCTTCTCGAAACACCAACTGATGGTGAGATCCTTTATCACGGTGAAAACGTACTTGAAAAAGGGTATAACCTCACTCACTATCGTGAAAAACTAGGCATGGTTTTCCAATCCTTTAACCTCTTTGAAAATCTCAACGTTCTTGAAAATACGATTGTTGCACAGACAACCGTTCTCAAACGTGAACGATCAGAAGCAGAGAAAATTGCTAAAGAAAACCTTGAAAAGGTTGGAATGGGAGAGCGCTACTGGCAAGCTAAACCAAAACAACTTTCTGGTGGTCAAAAGCAACGTGTAGCCATTGCTCGCGCGCTTTCTATGAATCCTGATGCCATTCTCTTTGACGAGCCTACTTCAGCCCTTGACCCTGAAATGGTCGGTGAAGTTCTAAAAATCATGCAAGAACTAGCTCAAGAAGGCTTGACAATGATCGTTGTAACCCACGAAATGGAATTTGCTCGTGACGTATCACACCGTGTCATCTTTATGGACAAAGGTGTGATTGCAGAAGAAGGCAAACCTGAAGATTTATTTACAAATCCTAAAGAGGAACGTACAAGAGAATTTTTACAACGCTATTTAGGATAAGATAAAAGCGGTTGGATAAACCTCTTAAACTAAGAGTTGTATTCCTTTTCAATCCCCAATCAACATTGAGTCAAAGGCTCATGAACATAAAAATCAAGGTCGGAGTTTTTTATTCCGACCTATTTTTATATCTTCGATGCCATCTTCTGCTTTCTGAGCAAGTATTGCTTGTAGCTATATTCCTAATCTTTTATTTGATTTTCATGAGTGATACTCAATGAAAATCAAAGAGCAAACTAGGAAGCTAGCCGCAGGCTGTACTTGAGTACGGCAAGGGGACGCTGACGTGGTTTGAATTTGATTTTCGAAGAGTATGAGATCACTCCTCTCCTGTCAACCTAGCTCATCCTAACAAATAGATTTGTTGAGTAGGTCATAGCATGGCTATTTCTCCATTCCATAAATAAAAGCAGACCCTAATTAGAGTCTGCTTGTATCCAAAGATTAATCTTCAAATTTTTCATGATTTTTTTCATAGAAATCAATTAATCCAAGGGCTGTTTCAAAGGAAATATTTTTAACTTTTGCACGTCCTTGAGCTAGAGCAATGATAGACATTTCACGTGCATTCGTTTCTTTAGAAATACGATAACCAGTGATCTTCTTATCACGAACCCAGCTAACAACTGATTCTACTTTTTCAAAGTTAGTCTTAGCCATGTTTTTCTCCTATTTTATTCTTTACGATATTTAATTGTATACGTTTTTATGGCATTTGTCAATAAAAAAACATATATCCAATCAAATAAGACGTTAAGATTTGGTTTACTTGGCTTTTAAAGCCGATAATATATGGGTTCGTATATCTTCAACTCCGTTAGGATTTGCTGGTAAGAAAATTGTATTATTACCTTGTTTTTCTGCAAAATTATTCAATGTATCTAAATACTGGTTAGTTAACAAGATTGACATGATTTGCTCTTCAGTTAATTCAACATTGGCTCCTTTTAACTCTTTAATAGAATCAGCAAGTCCATCAACAATTGCTTTTCGTTGCTCTGCGATCCCCACACCATGTAGGCGATCCTTTTCTGCCTCTGCTTCGGCCGCTGTTACGATCTTAATTTTATCTGCTTCGGCCAATTCTTGTGCTGCTACTCTCTTACGTTGAGCAGCATTGATTTCATTCATCGATTGCTTGACTTCCGCATCCGGCTCTACTTTGGTAATGAGCGTTTTGACGATAATGTACCCATACGTTGACATTTCTTCCGCTACTTGTTTTTGAACTTCTAATGCAATTTCATCCTTTTTCTCAAACAATTCATCCAAAGTTAACTTAGGAACTGATGAGCGCAATGCATCTTCAATGTAAGATTTGATTTGAGCCTCAGGTCTCATTAGTTTATAGTAAGCATCTGTAACATTTTGTTCATTTACTCGGTACTGTGTTGCAACATTCATCGTCACAAATACGTTATCTTGAGTCTTGGTTTCCACAACGATTTCACTTTGCAAGAGACGCAGTTGTACACGAGCTGCAATTTTATCAATCCCAAATGGTGCTCTTAGGTGAATACCACTATTGCTCAACTTTTGATACTTACCAAATCGTTCAATGATAGCTACTGATTGTTGTCGAACAACATAGATTGAGCTCATTAGTATAGCTCCTACAATAAGCATTAGAATAATTAGAACAAGTATAACTTTTAAAACCATGGGAATCTCCCCCTTTCTTCATTTACATTATAGCACTTGTAAATAGGTTAGGCAAATGATATGATAAAAATTTCATAGCATATTAAACAAGCATATTATATAGGGTCTCATTCCCATTCAAGTTAATATAAGATGGGTCAAATTTCTCCATCCGGTGAATCAATCCCGCATAATCGTGCTTATCAGCAAGTGCAACCCCTATCAATACTGGACCAGTTCCCTTGCTAGCTCGTTTGATATATTCAAAACGAGTAATATCATCATGAGGTCCTAAGATATCATTTACAAACTCTCGAAGTGCTCCCGGACGTTGTGGGAAATTCACTACAAAGTAATGCTTGATACCATCATAAATCAAGGCACGTTCTTCCATCTCTGGCATACGGTTGATGTCATTATTCCCTCCAGAAATGATACAACAAATGGTCTTGCCCTTAATATAATCGGATAATACTTCCAAGGCTGCAATACTAGCAGCACCCGCAGGCTCAGCTACAATCCCTTGTTTAGAATAAAGATCAATTAAGGTCTCAGAAATCAATCCTTCATCTACACCGATAAGAGTTTCAACATTTTTTCGTGTTGCTTCATAGGTCAACTGCCCTACTTTTTGTACTGCAATCCCATCCGCAAATTTATCAATTTCTTTAAGTTTAACCGGTCCCCCAGCTTCAAAGGCAGCCTTCATAGAACGAGCACCATTTGCTTCAACACCAATCACTTCAATTGCTGGATTAGTTTCTTTAATATAAGTAGAAACACCTGAAATGAGGCCTCCACCTCCAACTGGTACCAAGACAGTATCAAATTCAATAGATTCTTTACGAGCTTCTTCTAAAATTTCATAGGCTACCGTACCCTGGCCAGCTTGAACATAGGGATCATCGAAGGGGTCAATAAAAGTACGATTTTCAGCTACAGTAAAGTCTTGAGCAGCCTTGGCTGAAGCATCAAAAGTATCCCCTACTAATTTGATAGTCACAAAATCTCCTCCAAAGAAACGGACCTGACCAATTTTCTGTTGAGGTGTCGTAATTGGCATAAAGATTGTTGCAGGGATCTTCATCTCATTACATGTGTAGGCAACTCCTTGAGCGTGATTTCCCGCTGAAGCACACACTACACCACGTTCACGTTCCTCTTTTGTCAATTGCGAGATAGCGTAATAAGCTCCACGAATTTTAAAAGAACGGACACGTTGAGCATTTTCCTTTTTAAGATAAATTTTCGCTCCGTATTTTTCGGATAAATAATGATCGTAGTCAAGTGGTGTATTGGCTACTACACCACTCAAAACCTTGTGGGCTTTCACCACATCTTTTGCACTTAGCATAATCTCCTCCTAGATGAGTTTTCAAGATAAAAAGCGAGTTAGGTTCCCCCCAACTCGCCTTCTGTTTATATTCTTAAAAATTAGTTGTAGATCTTGAATGCATCATCGTCGTTTTTACCGACAAATGGCATTGCTTTACGCAATTCTGCACCAACTTTTTCAATTTCAAGGTTAGCTGCTTGTTCACGGTAGGCAGTCAATTTTGGACGTCCAGCTTTGTAGTCATTTACAAAGTCGTTGGCGAATTTACCATTTTGGATGTCCGCAAGAACTGCTTTCATGTTTTCTTTGACTTGTTCAGTGATTACACGTGGACCTGAAACATAGTCACCATACTCAGCAGTGTTTGAAATTGATTGACGCATTTTCTTAAATCCACCTTCGTAGATCAAGTCAACGATCAATTTCATTTCGTGAAGAACTTCAAAGTAAGCCAATTCTGGAGCATAACCAGCTTCTGTCAAGACTTCAAAACCAGCTTCAATAAGGGCAGTCAAACCACCACAAAGTACTGCTTGTTCACCAAACAAATCTTCTTCAGTTTCTTCTTTGTATGTTGTTTCAAGAAGACCTACACGCGCTGCACCAACACCTTTACACCAGTCCATAGCGATGTTTTTGGCATTTCCTGTTGCATCTTGGTAGACAGCGTAAAGTGCTGGAACACCAAATCCTTCTTCGTAAGTACGACGTACCAAGTGTCCTGGTCCTTTAGGAGCACACATAAAGACATCAACATCTGCAGGAACTTTGATGAATTCGAAGTGAATGTTGAAACCATGTGCAAATCCAACAGCATTTCCAGCTTCCAAGTTTGGAGCAATTTCTGCTTCGTACAATTCTTGTTGGATTTCATCTGGTGCCAAGATCATGATAACATCAGCCAATTTAGTTGCTTCTGCTACTGTGTAAGTGTCAAAACCATCTTCTTTTGCTTTATCGAAAGATTTACCTGGACGTACACCGATGATCACATCGCGACCTGAATCACGCAAGTTTTGAGCGTGCGCATGTCCTTGTGAACCATAACCAATAACGGCGATTTTTTTACCGTCAAGTGCTGCTACTTTTACATCTTTTTCGTATTCCATTTGAACTGCCATAGTTTTTTCTCTCTTTTCTATTTTTATTGCCTGTTAGGCTGGTTTAACAAATTTAAGTTGGATTCTTTTACTCAATGAAAATCAAAGAGCAAACTAGGAAGCTAGCTGCAGGTTGCTCAAAGCACTGCTTTGAGGTTGTAAATAAGACTGACGAAGTCAGTAACATATACCTACGGCAAAGCGACGCTAACGTAGTTTGAAGAGATTTACGAAGAGTATTAGTCGCGGGTAAATCCAGTTGCACCCGTACGAGCGATATTCTTGATACCGTAAGGTCGAATGACTCGAATCAAAGCTTCACTCTTTTCTGCATTCCCAGTCATCTGAATGGTAATGGAACTTGGAGCTACATCGACTACTGTTGCACGGAAAGGTTGGATAATAGCCAAAATTTCTGCACGTTTTTCAGCAGGCGCTGAAACCTTTATAAGAATTACTTCTCGTTCTAAGTGGGGCTGATCCGTAATATCACGAATACGAATTACATCAATCTGACGATTCAGTTGTTTGATGATTTGCTCCACCTCGTCATGTGAGGCAACATCGATGATAATGGTAATCCGTGACACATTTGGATTTTCGGTTGCGCCAACAGAAATGCTTTCGATATTGACTTGACGTCTCGATAAGACTCCTGTGAAGCGATTGAGAACACCTGAACGGTTTTGAAGTTTGGCTGTTAACATTCTACGCATTAAACTTCACCCCCAACATCTCATGATTACTCTTACCAGCTGGTACCATCGGTAAAACATGTTCTTTCCGAGAAATGTCTACTTCAATAAACATTGGTTCATCTTCCATGATGACTTCCAAATCCTTCTCAAGAGTTTCAGGATTATCAAACTTATAATTCTTAATTCCATAGGCTTGAGCCATCAATTGGAAATCTGGAAGGCTATCAAAGACCGACTCTGAAGTTCGACCATCATAGAAGGCTTCTTGCCACTGGCGAACCATCCCGAGTGAATGGTTATTAAGCATGATGACCTTGATTGGAATCTTGTAAATATTTAAGATTGCCAATTCCTGATTAGTCATCTGGAAACCGCCATCTCCGACAAAGAGAACAACTTCTTTATCTGGATTAGCAATCTTAGCACCAATAGCTGCTGGAACTCCGAATCCCATGGTTCCTAGACCACCTGATGTTACGAGTTGTCGCTCGTTTTGGTAAGGATAGTATTGAGCCGTCCACATTTGGTGTTGTCCAACGTCTGTTACAACAATGGCATCGCCATTGGTCAACTCACCGACGCGTTCAATAACTGCTTGAGGTTGAACCACACGTTCTTTCTTATCATAAGAACGAACACGATTCTTATCTTTGGTAACTTTTTCAATCCATTTTTCAGTATTGTTACGAACGATTGGCTCAGCTAGTAACTGCTGCAAGGCCTTTTTAGCATCTCCAACAACCGGGATATCAACAGCGATAATCTTACCAATCTCTGCTGGATCGATATCAATATGCGCTACTTTTGCATTCTTAGCAAAGGTTTTAGGATTTCCAGTCAAACGGTCATCAAAGCGGCAACCAATAGAAATCATGAAATCAGCCTCAGTCATGGCAATATTTGCTGCAAAGGAACCATGCATTCCGCCCATTCCCAAAAACAGTGGATGGCTAGTTGCAATTGTTCCCTGTCCCAAAAGACTTGTCACAACTGGAATTTGATAACGCTCTGCAAATTCATTTAACTCTGCCGCAGCCTCAGCGTAACTAATCCCACCCCCAGCTAGCAAGACTGGTTTTTTAGCCTTAGACAATTGCTTCAAGATTTTCTTGATTTGCATATCATTTGGCTCAAGTGTTGGCTGATAACTTGGTAAATCTATCTCTGGAGAGTATACGAAGTCTGTCTCAAGCGCAGAAACATCTTTTGGTAGGTCAATGACGACTGGCCCTGGACGACCTGTAGTCGCAATATGCACAGCTTCTGTAATAATTCGCGGAATATCCGCAGTTTCTCGAACCTGATAATTGTACTTAGTGATTGGCATGGTGATACCAACGATATCAGCTTCTTGAAAAGCATCCTTACCGATTCCCGCTCTTGCAACTTGTCCTGTGAAGACCAAAAGGGGAACACTATCGCTCATAGCATCTGCGATCCCTGTAATGGCATTTGTAGCTCCTGGTCCGCTTGTGACGACTGCAACACCCAGTTTTCCTGTTGACTTAGCATAACCTTCAGCTTCGTGAAGACAGCCCTGCTCATGGCGACCTAGAATATGGCGGATTCCCTTAAAATTATAAATAGCATCATATAAAGGAAGTACTGCTCCACCAGGATAACCAAAAATCGTGTCGATTCCTAAGTCGCGAAGTGTTTCCAAAACAAGATCCGATCCCGTCTTAGGTGAGTCTAAAATGATTTTCTCCATCGTTCCCCTTTCTCTTCTCTTAAAAATAGCTTGTTACTATCATACCATTTTTTCAAAAATTTTCAAGAGAAAAGAGCAAATTTTCTGAATTTTCTATCTAGATACTTTACAATATCAAATAGATTAGAAAGTTTATACGTATTTTTATTTTTTTAATAGAAAAAAGGTTGAGACAAATTTGTCTTCAACCTTTCATGTTAAATCATTACTAATTAAAGTGAGTTAACGTCAACCTTGATACCAACACCTTGAGTAGTTGTGATTGTCAAGCTTGTTACGTAAGTTCCTTTAGCAGTAGCTGGTTTAGCTTTTTGGATTGTTTCGTTGAATGCTTTGAAGTTTTCTACTAACTTGTCAGCTTCAAATGAAACTTTACCGATGATAGCTTGTACGATACCTGCACGGTCAGCACGGTAAGTGATTTTACCACCTTTAGACTCTTCAACTGCTTTAGCAACATCCATTGTTACAGTACCAGTTTTAGGGTTTGGCATCAAGTTACGAGGTCCAAGGACACGTCCAAGACGTCCAACAAGAGCCATCATGTCAGGTGTAGCGATAACTACGTCGAAGTCCAACCAACCGTCGTTGATTTTAGCAACAAGGTCATCTTCACCAACGAAGTCTGCACCAGCAGCTTTTGCTTCTTCAGCTTTTGCACCACGTGCAAATACAAGAACGCGAGCTGTTTTACCAGTACCGTTTGGCAATACCATTGCTCCACGGATTTGTTGGTCAGCTTTTTTAACGTCAATGTTCAAGTTGTAAGCAACTTCTACAGTTGCATCAAATTTTGCAAAGTTAGTTTCTTTTGCAAGAGCTACAGCTTCTTCTACGCTGTATGCTTTTGTGCTGTCGATCTTCTCAAGAGCAGCACGAAGTTGTTTGCTTTTTTTAGCCATTTTCTATTCTCCTTGTAAGTGGTTCAATCGATTTTCATCTCCCACGTCACTTCTCGAAATGATGAAGTCTTGCGGGTTATATAGGGATGTTATTGATTAGTCAACAACAGTGAATCCCATAGAACGAGCAGTACCTTCGATCATACGCATTGCAGACTCAATGTTTGCAGCGTTCAAATCTGGCATTTTAGTTTCTGCAATTTCTTGTACTTGTGCACGAGTAACTGTAGCAACCTTAGTTTTGTTAGGTGTACCTGATCCTTTTTCAACACCTGCAGCTTTTTTCAAAAGAACAGCAGCTGGTGGTGTTTTTGTAACGAAAGTAAATGATTTGTCTTCGTATACTGAAATAACAACTGGAATGATCATACCAGCTTGGTCAGCAGTACGAGCGTTGAACTCTTTTGTGAATCCCATGATGTTGATACCAGCTTGACCAAGAGCAGGTCCAACTGGTGGAGCTGGTGTAGCTTTACCAGCAGGGATTTGCAATTTTACAAGTTTTTCGACTTTTTTAGCCATTTTTAAATCCTCCTTTGTGGTTTTGGCGGTAATTTAGAGATTTTTACCTCCCACAAGTATGCTTTACACATACCCATCTATTATACACTATTTTAAAAAAAATGCAAGAGAAATTTTTATTTTTGACATTTCTTTATGTTACACTTTTTTGGTGCAATTAATCTTCAAAATCTTCTACCACGATGGAGTGAATTCATTCGCTCAAAGTCAGTACAAAACTCAAGCCCTTTTCAGTAGCGCCTCTTTCCACAAATCCAAGAGACTCAAAACATCTTATAGAGGTACGATTGAAAGTATAGATTTCTTGAACGTTCAATTGTTTCCAACCCTTTTGCCGAGCTAGATCAATCAAAGCCTTCAAAACCTTGCGTCCAAGTCCTTGATGTTGATAAATTGGATTGCCAATCACAATAGGAAGGTTTTCCTGAGATAAGGTTACATCCCCAATTGGAAGCCACTCTCCTTTTTCTCGAAACTCAATCCAGAACAAATCCCCGTGTCTTTCTAAATAGGAATACATGGCATTTAATTTTTCCGGACTATAAGGTATTCTAATACCGTCTACAAGTTCCACCAAATCCACATCTTGATACCAGGCCAAAGCTGCATCATGATGATCTGCTAAAAAATAGGGAACTAGACGCAAGGAATCATCTATCTGAATGATTTTTGTCATCATTTTCTAATCCTAATACTAGCTCCGCTGCTTGATTAAAACCATCACACCAGTTATACCACTTTGCCTCATACTCATCTTGAGGTAAGATTTGATTTTTTAAATCCAGAACAGAGTATATCTTTCTTTTCTCACAAGCTTGCGCATAAAGATGATAGAGTTCATCACCTCCATCTCTATCCCACTCAGCAGAAATTGTATCCTGGCCTACCAACAAAGCCTGATAAGCCCTGTGATGCCCATCTGTAATCAACAAATAATCTCCAAATGCAAGAACACTGATTGGATTGATATTGTGCTTTTCTACCGATTGATAAAGCATCTGGATATCTTGTAATTTCTCTTCTGATAAGTATAGTTGACTCGGATGAAGATCTTTTATGTTGACTTCCATTTCTTTCTCCTCAAGAAGAGTTAATGCCTACTTCTGCTTGCCTGTAAATCGCCATTGAAAACGCAGTTTATCATAGAAAGGAAACTCCATAAACAAAACTCCTAGGCCTACACAAAGGCTGGCAATCACATCTGATGGGTAGTGAACTCCCAGATAAATTCTTGATACCAATACACTGACGATGTATAAACTTAGCAAGATTTGAACGATTTTTCTCCAAGTTGTATTCTTAATCCGTTGGCTCAAAATCACAATCAAAGATCCTACCATGAGCGTCACAGCCAGAGAATGTCCACTAGGAAATGAGAAACCTTTTTCCTCCACTAGATGTACTATTTCTGGTCTAGGTCGTTGGTAGATATTTTTAAAAGTTACGATTAAGATTCCAGCTAAAGTCAAATTCCCTAGCATGAGATAAGTTTCCAGTTTCCATCGCTTACGGTAAAAAATAAAAGCTACAATGAGAACCCAAGTGATAATGACTGGGATATCAATTAAATGTGTGATTGTTCTGAAAAGAAAGGTCAAGGAAGCAGGTAAGTCACCTCGAATAGCAGTCTGGATTGGTTGATCAAAGCCAATCAGCATATTAGGGTAAAACTTGACAATATAACCTAAAATTACAAAAAGCAAAAGGGCAAAAGAGCCCTTCATCAAATATGTTTGTTTATCTTTCATAGTATTTTAAAGTTGGTTTCAAAAGGACAAACAACAACCAGAAAGAGATGGCAAAGATAATACCTTCAATCAGATTAAAAGGCAAGACCATAGTCATCAGGTAGTTGCTCAATCCTAAGATTTTCTCAATATCAAAATTAGCAAACCTAGCGTACAAAGGAACAGCATAGACGTAGTTCAGAACTAGCATAGCTAGAGTCAAACCAAGCGTACCAGCTATTGAAGCTAGGACGAAACGCATGGTTGTACGCTCTTTTTTCCAAATCAAACCAAAAGCAAGTACAAAGACTCCCAAGGCAACAATATTCATCGGTAAACCAATATAGGTACTAACCCCTTGATTGTTCAAAAGAATTTTCAACAAGGACCGAAGGAAAAGCACTCCAAAAGCTGCTGGTAAATCCAAGACTACCAATCCCACAAGGACCGGTAAAATACTGAACTCAATCCTCAAGAAGGATGCCGCTGGCAAAAGCGGAAAGTCAAAGTACATCAACACAAATGAAAGCGCTGATAGAATTGCAATGGTCGAAAGTCGACGTGTGTTTGTCATAACAGGTTCCTCCAATTTTCTATAAAATCAGAAGAAGTTGGAAAGGATTCCTCTATCTACCCTCTATTTTTATATTCCAAAAGTTTCCCCTCACTCTTTTTAGCAAGCGGTTGCAATTTACCTATAAAAAATCAATTAGAATAGACAAAGCCATTCTTTCGTCTTCTCCCATCCAGACTATACTGTCGGTTGTGGAATCTCACCACATCAGCTTGCGCTCGCGGACTTATTTGGCTAAGATATTTTAGATTTATCTAGACGTCGCAGTCGAAGATAATACTTAAAGTATATCGAGACAAGACAACGAAGAGAAAGCTAAAATAGCTAGTCAAATTCACCGCCGGTCGGGAATCTCACCCAGCCCTGAAGACCCCTTTATGATAACAAAAAAAGCTTGCAAGCGCAAGCATTTTATCTAAGTGTTTATTTCAATTTATCTGTTTCATAAGTGTGAACCAGTTCGAGGCCCACAAAGTTTTGTTGTCGGAGAGCCTCATAGACAATCATACATACTGTATTAGATACATTCAGGCTACGAACATGTTCATCATTCATCGGAATTCTGAGAGCCTTTTCTGGATGCTCACGCATAAATTCCTCAGGCAAGCCCTTATCTTCACGCCCAAAGAGAAAATAATGATCTCCTTCTGTCGTGAAATCTGCATCTGAATAGACTTTTTCTGCAAACTTGGAAATCAGGTAGAGCTGACCATCCATTTTTCCCATAAAATCAGCCAAGCTATCATAAAAATGAATCTCAAGCTTGTCCCAATAATCTAGACCTGCCCGCTTCATCTTACGATCATCAATAGGAAAACCCATCGGTTTGATAATATGAAGGGGCGCATTCGTTGCTGCGCAAGTACGAGCAATATTACCCGTATTTTGTGGAATCTGGGGTTCAAATAATACAATGTGATTTGCCATGCCTTGTTTCCTCTCACTAGTGCAAAAAAATAGCCACACTGCCCGGAGTCAAGCTCAGCAAACAGCGTGGTTAAGGCATCGTTAACTTACCTCACAACAGGTTTGAAGTAAATCAGCGAAACTACTGTTTTAGTATATCACTTTCAGCTTGATTGTCAATAGAAATGACTTGATTTTTTCAATTTTTTTACAAACATATTTACATTAGCTAAAAATGCTTATGTATTCATTAGAATTACACGAAAATAGCTGATTTATATCTTAAATTTTGAACAAGTAAGATTATCAGTGGGACAATTTTCTACCCTAATAATGAAAAGAGTCGGTTGCCGAGTGCATTTTATTCTAAAAAAGAGTATGATAGATACATATTGAAAAAGTAGGTTATTTAATATGAAGATTATTCTTGTCGGAGGGGGGAAAGTTGGTTCTGCCCTTTGTCGTTCACTTGTCGCTGACAATCATGATGTTGTCCTAATTGAACAGAACGAAACGGTTCTTAATTATATGACAAGCCGTTTTGATATTATTGGAATTGCAGGAAACGGTGCTGACTTTGCCATGCTAGAAGCTGCCAATGTTCAAGACTGCGATATTTTCATCGCTATGACTCAATATGACGAGGTCAATATGGTCTCTGCTGTCTTAGCTAAAAAGATGGGGGCTAAAGAAACCATCGTCCGTGTTCGCAATCCTGAGTATTCCAACCCTTACTTTAAAGAAAAAAATATTCTCGGATTTTCTCTTATTGTCAATCCAGAACTCCTTGCAGCTCGTGCTATCGCTAATATCATCGACTTCCCAAATGCTCTTTCTGTTGAGCGTTTTGCAGGTGGTTTGGTTAGTTTGATGGAATTCAAGGTTCGAATTGATAGTAATATTTGTCAGATGTCTATTGTTGATTTCCGTAAAAAGTTTGGTAATGTTATCGTTTGTGCCATTGAACGCGATCATAAGCTCATGATTCCAAGTGGGGATATGGTCCTCCAAGATAAGGATCGGATTTTTGTTACAGGTAACCGTGTAGACATGATGCTTTTTCATAACTATGTCAAATCTCGTGTCGTTAAAAGTTTACTCATTATTGGAGCTGGAAAAATCGCTTACTACCTTGTTGGTATTTTGAAAGATAGCCGTATTGATACCAAGGTCATTGAACTCAATCCAGATCGCGCAGCATTTTTCAGTCAAAAATATCCAAAACTCTATATTGTGCAAGGTGATGGAACCGCAAAAGATATCCTCCTAGAAGAAAGCGCCCAACACTACGATGCTGTCGCAACTCTCACTGGCGTTGACGAAGAAAACATTATTACATCTATGTTCTTAGATAGTGTTGGTGTTCAGAAAAACATCACCAAGGTCAATCGAACTAGCCTTTTAGAGATTATCCATGCACCTGAGTTTTCTAGTATTATCACACCAAAAACCATCGCTGTAGATGCTATCATGCACTTTATCCACGGTCGTGCCAATGCCCAATATTCAGATCTTCAAGCGATGCACCACCTTGCAAATGGACATATTGAGACTCTTCAATTTCTCATCAAGGAAGCCAATAAAATGACTGGCAAACCATTGTCTCAACTTAAATTCAAAAAAGATTTGTTGATCGCTGCTATTATTCGTAATGGGAAAACCATCTTCCCAACTGGTGAAGATAGCCTTCAAGTCGGTGATAAGTTAGTTGTCATCACACTACTATCAAATATCACCAAAATCTATGATCTGTTAGAGAGGTAAGCTATGAATAGAAGTATGGTACGATTTCTTCTTGCAAAGCTACTCTTGATCGAGGCTGGTCTACTCTTAGTTCCAGTTAGCATTGCCCTTTATTATCGAGAATCAAGTCAAGTTTTTACAGCTCTTTTCTCTACCATCGGAATCCTTGTTGTTCTAGGTCTTCTTGGCATCATCAGCAAGCCTAAAAAACAGCGAATCTATGCAAAAGAAGGGGTCTTAATTGTAGCTCTCTGTTGGATCCTCTGGTCATTCTTTGGTGCCCTTCCCTTTGTCTTTTCAGGGCAAATTCCCGATATGATAGATGCCTTCTTTGAGATTAGTTCTGGCTTCACAACAACGGGAGCAACCATTTTAAATTATGTTTCTGTCTTAAGTCGTTCTCTTCTATTTTGGAGGAGTTTTACCCACCTCATCGGAGGGATGGGGGTACTGGTTTTTGCCCTAGCTATTATGGACAATGCTAAAAATAGTCACCTAGAAGTTATGAAGGCTGAGGTTCCAGGACCAGTATTTGGCAAGGTTGTATCTAAGCTAAAAAATACAGCTCAAATCCTTTATATCCTCTACCTGGCTATGTTTGCCCTCTTTGTAGTTATTTATTACCTTGCTGGGATGCCACTCTACGATAGTTTTGTTATCGCTATGGGTACTGCTGGTACTGGTGGCTTTACTGTTTATAATGACGGAATTGCCCACTATCACAGTTCTCTCATCACCTATCTGACAAGTGTCGGGGTTTTGATGTTTGGTGTCAATTTCAATCTCTACTACTACCTCATGCTCCGTCGTATCAAGGAATTCTTTTTTGATGAAGAACTCCGAGCATATCTCTTGATTGTGGCTATATCTACTGGTCTAATCACACTCAACACGCTTCATCTCTATAGCGGAGTTTCTCAAAGCTTTGAGATGGCCTTCTTCCAAGTATCTAACATCATTACCACTACTGGTTTTGGATATGGAGATATCACGAACTGGCCTTTGTTTTCTCAATACATCTTGCTAATGCTGATGGCAATCGGTGGTTCTGCTGGTTCTACCGCTGGTGGTCTCAAGATCATCCGTGGAGTCATCCTGTCTAAAATTGCTAAAAATCAAGTCTTGTCTACCATATCACCTCACCGTGTGTTAACCCTTCAGGTTAATCAAACGGTTATTGATAAGGATACCCAGCACAAGATCCTGAAGTATTTTGTGGTTTATATCATGATTCTACTCAGTTTGATTTTCATCGTCAGTTTAGATACCAATAATTTAATGGTTGTCACGAGTGCTGTTTTCAGTTGTTTTAACAATATCGGTCCTATTTTAGGAACAACTGCAAGTTTCTCAATTTTTAGTCCATTTTCAAAACTTCTACTATCTTTTGCAATGATTGCAGGACGTCTGGAAATCTATCCAATCATACTGCTCTTTATGAAGCGAACCTGGTCTAAACGTTAGAACAATCAACTTTACACCCTATCTTCTCTCTTCAAGGAACCCTTGAAGGGGGATTTTTTAGTTTCAAAAGACAAGACAGCTCTAAAAATCGACAATTGGGAATTTAAGGATTTTTCTCTCCTATCTTTTAGCTATAATAAGAAAAAAATATAGGGGATACTTTATGGAAAAAGTCATGAAATCAATTCGACTACTCTTGTTCTTTGCCTTAATCCAACTGGCATTTTGTAGTTGTATCTTTTGGTCTGGAACCTCTCTGGCCCTCAAACAATCCTGTTTTTATTTTCTACTGGCTTTATTAGGATTATCTGGGTCTTGTGCCTTTATGCATTATTTATCTAGTCACAACCTAAAAAGAGATAGACTGATTGATAGGAGTCGCTTTATCTTTTTATTGTATAGTATGATGGTTATTGTCAATCTCTGTGGTGTTGGACTTGTTCTGTCAGAGAGTATCGTCACTGTTAACTTACTTCAAAAAGAAGCTGTAGAACTCATCCTTCCCTCCTTCTTTTTTCTCTTTGGAGTTGATCTCGTTACCTTTCTCCCCTTGAAAAAATGGAGAAGGTTACAAAAAGATTCCAGTAGCAAGGAAGTGAGATTTTCCGTCATCATCATTTCTATTTTAATCTTCCTACGTAATCCAATCACCATTTTATCGATTGCTTTTTATATTGGCCTTGGTGCTCTATTTCTCAGTTTTTTATTCCCAAAAAATTTGAGACAGGAGGTATCATTCTACGGTCATTTGATTCGGGATATTCTATTTGTCGTCTGTACTTTCATCTTATGGTAACAAATAGAATCTTCTCAGCAATTGTGCTATAATTAGATAAAAATTTTAGGAGACATATCAATGAACTTTTTTAAAGATTTTCGTAAACGACTCGCGTGGTTTGGGATTTTGTTAGTAGCCATCGTGCTCTCTCAAATCCCGATGCAAACTCTAGCTCTGCTAGCAATAAGTCAGATTGAGCCTATATGGTCATCACTTATCGTAGCTCTTATTTCGATTCTTGTACTTGCTATCTTTTTATACGGAGCCCATAAGAGCAAGTTACTAGTATTTAAGCCTAAACTCTTAACGATTAATGATCTTCCTCGTATTGTTTTGAGTTATTTGACAATCTTTGTTGGAAATCTTGTAGGTGGCATCTGGTTACAACTCATAAAACAAACAACAACTTCTAATCAGCAAGTAATTAACAACCTTATTTCTGAAAGCTCTCTGATTAGCAGTTTCTTCCTCATCGTTTTAATCGCACCTATTTGTGAAGAAATCATCTGTCGCGGGATTATTCCTACCAAACTCTTCCAAGGCTACGAAAAGTTTGGCTATATTATTGGTTGGTTGATCTTCCTCCTTGCGCACAGACCTTCTAATCTCCCTTCCTTCTTGATTTATGGCTGGATGTCAGCCGTCCTCACTTGGACTGCTTATCGTACCAGACGTTTGGAAATGTCTATCTCAGTCCATATGCTACTTAATAGTATCAGCTTCATCTTAATGGCACTCTTCATAATTTTTATGAAAAATTTCGGTATGTAATACCCAACTATTCATTCCCTTAGGCTAGATCAATCGTCCTAGTCTAAGGGATTTTTTGTTTCAACAAACTTTTCACCTCAGAAAATCCACCTTTTTCTACAATCTCAAATTTTTTTAAAAAAATTTTAAAAATATTTTTATGCATAAATTTTATAGAATATAAAAATAAGTTAACTTAACATGTATATTTGTGAATATTCTTATAAAAAAAATGTAAGAAATACTTTAAAATAGCCATTTTAAAGCCTTTTAGGCCTTATCATATCCCTTGTAATGCATATTAATTTGTGATACTATTAGCTTGTAAGCGATACCAATATCATTTGGTACACACGAGAAAAAAAGGAGGATCCACATGTCTTCACATCCAATTCATGTTTTCTCAGAAATTGGGAAACTGAAAAAAGTTATGTTGCACCGTCCGGGTCAAGAATTAGAAAACTTGATGCCAGATCACCTTGAGAGGTTGCTCTTTGATGACATCCCATTTTTAGCAGATGCCCAAAGTGAACACGACGCCTTTGCTCAAGCACTCCGTGACGAAGGAATCGAAGTGCTCTATCTTGAACAGTTGGCTGCTGAATCATTAACTTCTCCAGAAATACGCGACCAGTTCATCGAAGAATATCTCAACGAAGCAAATATTCGTGGTCGACAAACTAAAAATGCCATCCGAAAACTGCTTCATGATATTGACGACAATCTTGAACTGATCAAGAAAACAATGGCAGGTGTTCAAAAAGTTGAATTGCCTGACATCCCTGAAGAAGGCAAAGGATTAACTGACTTGGTTGAATCTGACTATCCGTTTGCCATCGATCCAATGCCAAACCTTTACTTCACCCGCGACCCATTTGCGACTATCGGGAATGCAGTATCACTTAATCACATGTACGCCGATACACGCAATCGCGAAACACTTTATGGTAAGTACATCTTCAAGCATCACCCAATTTATGGTGGCAAAGTAGAGCTCATCTATAACCGTGAAGAAACTACTCGGATTGAAGGTGGAGATGAACTTGTTCTTTCAAAAGATGTCCTAGCAGTTGGGATCTCTCAACGGACCGATGCCGCTTCTATCGAAAAACTTTTGGTTAATATCTTCAAAAAGAATGTTGGCTTCAAGAAAGTTTTGGCTTTTGAATTTTCAAACAGCCGTAAGTTCATGCACTTGGATACTGTCTTCACCATGGTAGACTATGACAAATTTACAATCCACCCAGAAATCCAAGGCAATCTTCGTGTCTATTCCGTCACTTACGAAAATGAAGAACTCAAGATTGTTGAAGAAAAAGGAGATTTGGCAGAACTCCTTGCTCAAAACCTTGGTTTAGAAAAAGTTACACTCATTCCTTGTGGTGATGGTAATATTGTTGCAGCTGCTCGTGAACAATGGAATGATGGCTCTAACACACTCGCTATCGCACCAGGTGTCGTAGTCGTTTATGAACGCAACACTGTGACCAATAAGAAACTTGAAGAATATGGACTTCGTCTCATTAAGATTCGCGGCAGGGAGTTGGTACGCGGTCGTGGTGGACCTCGTTGTATGTCAATGCCGTTTGAACGCGAAGACATTTAAATTCTTCCTATTTCTGCCTAGCATCTGCTAGCAGAATCATGCTTGTTAGAAAAGGATATATAGAATGATACATTCAGTATTTCAAGGAAGAAGTTTTCTAGCTGAAAAAGATTTTACCCGTGCAGAGCTCGAATATTTGATTGGACTTTCAGCTCACTTGAAGGATCTTAAAAAACGAAACATCGAACACCGCTATCTAGCTGGTAAAAATATTGCTCTTTTATTCGAAAAAACTTCTACCCGTACACGCGCAGCATTCACAACTGCTGCAATCGATCTTGGTGCACATCCAGAATACCTGGGGGCCAACGATATTCAACTAGGTAAAAAAGAAACTACGGAAGATACCGCAAAAGTTTTGGGACGTATGTTTGATGGTATTGAATTCCGTGGTTTTAGTCAAGATATGGTTGAAGAATTAGCTGAATTCTCTGGTGTTCCTGTTTGGAATGGCTTGACGGATAAATGGCACCCAACTCAAATGCTTGCAGACTATTTGACAGTACTAGAAAATTTCGGACATCTTGAAGGTTTGACATTGGTTTACTGTGGTGACGGTCGTAACAATGTTGCCAATAGCCTTCTAGTAACAGGAGCAATCCTTGGTGTGAACGTTCATGTCTTTTCACCAAAAGAACTCTTCCCAGATCAAGCAGTTGTTGCACTGGCTGAGGGATATGCCAAAGAAAGTGGGGCTCACATTCTCATCACAGAAGATGCTGATCAAGCTGTAAAAGGGGCTGATGTCCTTTACACTGATGTTTGGGTATCTATGGGCGAAGAAGATAAGTTTGCAGAACGCGTTGCTTTGCTAAAACCTTATCAAGTAAATATGGAGCTTATTAAGAAAGCAGGCAATGAAGACTTAATCTTCCTCCACTGCTTACCAGCCTTTCATGATACAAATACAATCTATGGCAGACAAGTAGCTGAGAAATTTGGTGTAAAAGAAATGGAAGTAACTAATGAGGTCTTCCATAGCAAATATGCTCGTCAGTTTGATCAAGCAGAAAATCGTATGCACACCATCAAAGCCGTTATGGCTGCTACACTAGGAAATCTCTATATTCCTAAAGTGTGATACCAACTATAAGAAACAGCTTAGGGGCTGAGACTAGTGTTTTAGTCCGGTCCCTTTTTGTAATAGTTACGAGCTCTGAGTTGGAATTTGAAAACAGTCACATTCAAGCTACTAGCTTAACATTCAACCTAAACCTCATAACAAAAAATTAACTGCCTCCCCAGTTATTTACATGTCTAGAATTCCAACTCTGCTCGTTTGTAGAAAGCCTTCTTCTCAACTTCCAAATCCAAGCTTTTAACCAAAATTGGTTTTTATCCATCCAAAAGAAAGGAGCGCTCATGTCTCATCGTAAAATTGTTGTCGCTCTTGGAGGGAATGCTATTCTCTCTACCGATCCATCTGCTCAAGCCCAAGAAGCAGCTCTGGCAGAAACAGCACGCCATCTGGTGAAACTCATCCAAAATGGTGATGAATTGATTATCACCCATGGCAATGGACCGCAAGTCGGTAACTTGCTCCTTCAACATCTAGCAGCAGATTCCGAAAAAAATCCAGTCTTCCCTCTAGACTCACTCGTAGCCATGACTGAAGGTAGTATCGGTTTTTGGCTCCAAAATGCTTTAGATAATGCTTTGCTTGATTTGAAATTGGAAAAACCTGTTGCGTCTGTTGTAACGCAAGTAGTCGTAGACAAAGATGATCCAGCATTTCTTAACCCAAGCAAACCAATCGGTCCTTTCTACTCAGAAGAAGATGCCAAAGCAGAAAGCGAAAGAACTGGAGCAACCTTCAAAGAGGATGCAGGTCGCGGTTGGCGTAAGGTCGTTGCTTCGCCAAAACCTATCCACATCAAAGAAATCGATAGTATCCGAGCATTGCTAAACGCAGGTCAAGTTGTCATCGCTGCAGGCGGTGGAGGTATTCCTGTAATCGAAAATGAAAACGGTTACCTATCGGGGGTAGAAGCCGTTATCGATAAGGACTTTGCATCTCAACGCTTGGCAGAACTGGTTGAAGCCGATCTCTTCATCGTTTTGACTGGCGTAGATTATGCTTATGTCAACTATAACAAACCAAATCAAGAAAAATTGGAGCAGGTAACTGTTAGCCAACTCCAAGAATACATCCAAGAGGGGCAATTTGCTCCTGGTAGTATGCTACCAAAAATCCAAGCTGCCATTGATTTTGTAACCAATCGTCCAGCAGGAAAAGCCGTCATCACTTCCCTCAGCAATTTGGGAGCCTTGATTGAATCTGATAGCGGAACAATCATCGTTAAAGATTAATATCTTAGTGATACCTTACAAGAAAGTTTAGTCAGCACTCTTGCCACCATCATTCGTTTTTATACTGTGTGACATAGTTTAGGAGGAAAAACAAATGAGTGAAAATAAAAAAAGGTTTCAAATGCCTTCATCATACACTGTTTTGATCATCATCATTGCCATTATGGCATTTTTGACCTGGGTCATTCCTGCAGGTAAGTATGATACCAATGAAGCAGGTAACCTCATCGCAGGTACCTATCAAACTGTTGACTCTAATCCTCAAGGGATTTACGATGTCTTTATGGCACCAATTCGTGCCATGCTCGGTCACGAACCAACTAGCGCAGCAATCGACGTTGCCTTCTTTATCCTTATGGTCGGAGGTTTCCTTGGTGTCGTAAACGCTACTGGTACACTCGATGTAGGGATTGCCTCCATCGTTAAAAAATACAAGGGCCGCGAAAAAATGTTGATTCTCATCCTCATGCCCCTCTTCGCACTTGGAGGAACTACCTATGGTATGGGGGAAGAAACCATGGCCTTCTATCCCCTTCTTGTCCCTGTAATGATGGCAGTTGGTTTTGACAGTATCACTGCCGTAGCCATCATCTTACTAGGTTCTCAAGTTGGTTGTTTGGCATCTACATTGAATCCATTTGCTACAGTTATCGCCTCTGATACTGCAGGAATCTCTTCTATGGATGGGGTTATTCTCCGTGTTATCTTCTGGTTTGTAATGACAGGTATCAGCACTTACTTTGTCTATCGTTATGCAGAAAAGATTCAAAAAGATCCTACTAAATCACTCGTTTACGCTCAACGCGAAGAAGATATCAAACACTTTAATGTTTCAGAAAACGATGATGCACCATCTACTTTGAGCAAGAAACAAAAACATGTCCTCGCTTTGTTTGTATTAACCTTTATCATTATGATTGCAAGTTTCATCCCTTGGGTTGATTTGCATGTTACTGTATTTGAAGACTTCAAGAATTGGTTAATCGGCCTTCCTGTAATTGGAGGAGTTATCGGTTCATCTGCTCAACCATTTGGTAGCTGGTACTTCCCAGAAGGCGCTATGCTCTTTGCCGTTATGGGGATTTTGATTGGTGTTGTCTATGGTCTCAAAGAAAGCAAGATTGTCTCAACCTTCCTAACTGGTGCTGCAGATTTGCTTTCAGTAGCCTTGATTTGTGCGGTTGCTCGTGGTATCCAAGTTATCATGAACGATGGTATGATTACTGCAACCATCCTACACTGGGGTGAAGTTGGCCTTCAAGGTCTTTCTCCTCAAATCTTCATCGTATTGACCTATATCTTCTACCTACCTATGTCCTTCCTCATTCCTTCTTCATCTGGTCTTGCTAGTGCAACTATGGGTATAATGGCTCCTCTTGGAGAGTTCGTCAATGTTAAAGCAAGCCTTATCGTCACTGCCTACCAATCTGCATCTGGTGTCCTTAACCTTGTGACTCCTACTTCAGGTATTGTTATGGGTGCTCTTGCTCTTGGTCGTGTCAGCCTTGGAACTTGGTGGAAGTTTGTTGGAAAACTCGTCATCGTCATTGTCGTTGCAAGTATTCTACTTCTTATCTTAGGTACCTTTGTGCCATTCTTATAATAAAGAGGGAAATACGGATGAAATCCTATATTACAGAATCAATCAAAGAGGATTTTCTTCAAAGTTTGAAAACAATCATCTCTTATCCTTCTGTTCTCAATGAAGGTGAAAATGGCACTCCCTTTGGTCAAGCAATTCAAGATGTCCTGAAAAAAACGCTGGACTTATGTCAAGAACTTGGTTTTAAAACCTACCTTGATCCTCAAGGATATTATGGGTATGCAGAAGTTGGAGAGGGGGATCTCCTTGCCATCCTCTGCCACCTAGATGTAGTTCCTGCAGGCGATTTGACAGACTGGGAAACTCCTCCATTTGAAGCTAGTATCAGAAATGGGCGGGTTTATGGTCGGGGTTCTCAGGATGATAAAGGACCTTCTCTTGCAGCCCTTTACGCAGTCAAAAGCCTGCTTGACCAAGGAATTCAATTCAAAAAACGGGTTCGGTTCATATTTGGCACTGATGAAGAAACACTTTGGCGTTGTATGGCAAGATATAATGCCATTGAAGAGCAAGCCAGCATGGGATTTGCTCCCGACTCATCATTTCCATTAACCTATGCAGAAAAAGGACTCCTTCAGGTCAAACTTCATGGACCTGGATCAGAACAACTCGCCTTAGATGTAGGCGGAGCATTTAATGTCGTACCTGATAAGGCAACCTATCAAGGACCACTTATGGATCAGATCCAGACAGGCCTCATATCTGCTGGCTACGATTATCAACAAAATGACCAGAACCTTACTGTTCTAGGACTATCTAAGCATGCCAAGGATGCTAGCCAAGGGATTAATGCAGTCATTCGATTAGCCACCGTCCTTGATTCCATTCAATCCCATCCTGCACTTACATTTCTTGCCAAAGAAGTTGGTCAAGATGGTCAAGATGGTCAAGGAAAAGGAATCTTTGGTGATATCAGCGACCAGCCTTCTGGACATTTATCCTTTAATGTGGCCGCCTTAACCATTACTCCCGAAAGTTCTGAGATTCGAATTGATATCCGAATCCCAGTCCTTGCAGACAAGGATGCCCTTGTTCATCAGCTGATAGAGTGCGCAAAAGCTTACCAACTTAGCTACCAAGAATTTGACTACCTAGCACCACTTTACGTGGCAAGAGATAGTATGCTCGTCACTACTCTCATGCAAGTTTATGAAGAAAAAACTGGTGACAAGAGTCCCGCTCTATCATCTGGCGGTGCAACCTTTGCACGTACGATGCCAAACTGTGTCGCTTTTGGCGCCCTCTTCCCAGGAAGAGAGCAAACAGAACATCAAGCAAATGAATATGCTATCTTAGATGATCTCTATCAGGCTATGGATATCTATGCTGAAGCTGTTTACCGATTAGCGACCTAAAAGACCTCCTAAACTCCGTCCCAAATCGGGACGGAGTTTTAGGAAAATTCTAAATAGCAAGTCACAACAAAAGCCAAGGAAGGGATTTTCTTGGCTTTTTGCAATAGTTTTAAGGTAAGTTACAAACTCAGATACTCTTTTTCACTACGACACTGAGTTTGGCAAATCGATTCTATTTGGCAAACGAAGTTAGTAAGGCAGTTAGCTAGGCCACTTTCTACACGTTACGACACTGAGTTTTACAAATCGATTTTATTTGCCAAACGCAGTTAGAAAGGCAGGCAGCTAGACCGCTTCCTTTCTGTTACTAGGCAAACTGCCATAGCGGTTACCGATTGTTACATTACGACACACAGTTTAGCAAATCGATTCCATTTGCCAAACGTAGTTAGTGAGGCAAGCAGGTAGCCCAATTTCTACCCGTCACGACGTAAAGTTTTACGAATCGATACTATTCGTAAAACTTTACTAGTGGAGCGCCTAGCCAAGTTCCATAGAAACTTGGCGTTAGTTACTTAGATTGTTACACAATCAAGTAACTTTGGCGATCTACATCTTCTCTTCTAACTCTACATCTGGATACTTGTCCGCAAACCAGCGGAGGGCAAAGTCATTTTCAAAGAGGAAGACAGGCTGGTCAAAGCGGTCTTTAGCCAAGATGTTTCGACTTGAAGACATACGCTCATCCAAGTCCTCAGGCTTGATCCAGCGAACGGTCTTTTTACCCATTGGGCTCATAACCACTTCTGCATTGTACTCATTTTCCATACGATGTTTGAAGACTTCAAACTGCAATTGACCAACGGCACCCAACATATATTCACCTGTTTGGTAGTTGGTATAAAGCTGAATAGCTCCTTCTTGAACCAATTGCTCGATTCCCTTATGGAAAGATTTTTGTTTCATGACGTTCTTAGCAGAAACTTTCATGAAAATCTCAGGAGTAAAGGTTGGCAGTGGTTCAAATTCATACTTATTTTTTCCAACAGTTAGTGTATCCCCAACCTGATAAGTACCTGTATCGTAAACCCCGATGATATCTCCAGCCACGGCATTAGTGACATTTTCACGACTTTCCGCCATAAACTGAGTCACATTCGAAAGTTTAGCCCCTTTACCAGTACGAGGGAGATTGACACTCATGCCACGCTCAAATTCACCCGATACAATACGAACAAAGGCGATGCGGTCACGGTGTCGAGGGTCCATGTTGGCTTGAATTTTAAAGACAAAACCTGAGAAATCCTTGTCATACGGATCCACAATTTCGCCATCTGTTTTCTTGTGTCCATGTGGTTCTGGAGCAAACTTGAGGAAAGTCTCAAGGAAGGTCTGAACACCAAAGTTAGTAAGAGCTGATCCAAAGAATACTGGTGTCAAATCACCTGCAAGAATGGCTTCCTCTGAGAATTCATTTCCTGCTTCATTCAAAAGCTCAATATCATCTTTAACTTGTTCATAGAATGGATTGCTAGCAAAGAGTTTATCGCCATCTTCTAGGCTGGCAAAACGTTCATCCCCTTTGTAGAGTTCCAAACGTTGGTTATAGAGGTCGTAGAGCCCCTCAAAGGCTTTCCCCATTCCGATTGGCCAGTTCATTGGATAACTTGCAATACCCAAGACTTCTTCCAATTCTTGCAAGAGATCTAGTGGTTCACGACCGTCACGGTCCAGCTTGTTCATAAAGGTAAAGACTGGAATCCCGCGGTGTTTGACAACCTCAAATAATTTCTTGGTTTGGGCCTCGATACCCTTGGCAGAGTCCACTACCATGACCGCAGCATCCACCGCCATCAAGGTCCGATAGGTATCTTCTGAGAAGTCCTCGTGCCCTGGCGTGTCTAGGATATTCACACGCTTGCCATCATAGTCAAACTGCATGACAGATGAGGTTACCGAAATCCCACGTTGTTTCTCGATATCCATCCAGTCAGACTTGGCAAAAGTCCCTGTTTTCTTTCCTTTTACAGTACCAGCCTCACGAATCTCGCCCCCAAAGTAGAGCAATTGCTCAGTGATGGTTGTTTTCCCCGCGTCCGGGTGAGAGATAATGGCAAAGGTACGACGTTTCTTAATTTCTTCTTGAATATTCATAAGTTCTCTTTCTTTGATTCTCTATTTTTCTTGTTTCAATGGCTAAGAATGATTTCTACATTGGATTTTACCATTCCTTTCAACACTCCATTATATCGGATTTTAGCATTTTTTTCAATTTCTATTTCTTTTCAGTTCCGCCTCCCTTATTTATAGGAAAATATGGTAAAATAGAACAGATAAATAATCATCATTTCACGAAAGGATACCAGATGAAAATTACGCAAGAAGAGGTAACTCACGTTGCCAATCTTTCAAAATTAAAATTCTCAGAAGAAGAAACTGCTGAGTTTGCGACAACACTCTCAAAAATTGTTGATATGGTCGAATTGCTGGGCGAAGTCGACACTACTGGTGTTGAAGCAACGACTACCATGGCAGATCGCAAGACCGTTCTTCGCCCAGACGTAGCCGAAGAAGGAACTGACCGTGATCGCTTATTTAAAAATGTACCTGAAAAAGATAACTACTATATCAAGGTACCAGCTATTCTGGATGATGGAGGAGATGCCTAATGACTTTTAACAATAAAACGATTGAAGAGTTGCACAACCTCCTTGTATCTAAGGAAATTTCTGCAACCGAACTAACGCAAGTAACACTTGAAGATATCAAATCTCGCGAGACAGCTATCAACGCTTTTGTTACCATCGCTGAAGACCAAGCTCTTGCTCAAGCCAAGGCTATTGACCAAGCTGGAATCGATGCTGAAAATATCCTTTCAGGAATTCCACTTGCGGTTAAGGATAATATCTCTACAGACGGCATCCTGACAACTGCTGCCTCAAAAATGCTCTACAACTATGAGCCAATCTTTGATGCGACAACCGTTGCCAATGCAAAAGCGAACGGCATGATTGTCGTAGGGAAAACTAACATGGACGAATTTGCCATGGGTGGTTCAGGTGAAACTTCACACTATGGTGCGACTAAAAACGCTTGGGATCAAAGCAAGGTTCCTGGTGGTTCATCAAGTGGTTCTGCCGCAGCTGTAGCCTCAGGACAAGTTCGCTTGTCACTTGGTTCTGATACTGGTGGTTCCATCCGCCAACCTGCTGCCTTCAATGGGATTGTTGGTCTCAAACCAACCTACGGAACGGTTTCACGTTTCGGTCTCATTGCCTTTGGTAGCTCATTGGACCAAATTGGTCCTTTTGCTCCAACTGTTAAGGAAAATGCTCTCTTGCTCAATGCTATTGCTAGCGAAGATGCTAAAGACTCTACTTCTGCTCCTGTCCGCATTGCTGACTTTACTTCAAAAATCGGCCAAGACATCAAGGGCATGAAAATCGCTTTGCCTAAAGAATATCTTGGCGAAGGGATTGACCCAGAAGTTAAGGAAACTATTCTTAATGCTGCCAAACACTTTGAAAAACTGGGTGCCATCGTCGAAGAAGTGAGCCTGCCTCACTCTAAATACGGTGTTGCCGTCTACTACATCATCGCTTCATCAGAAGCTTCATCAAACTTGCAACGTTTTGACGGTATCCGTTACGGCTATCGC
The DNA here is from genome assembly GCF_001812125.1 of Streptococcus sp. HMSC071D03. Classification (NCBI taxonomy): domain Bacteria; kingdom Bacillati; phylum Bacillota; class Bacilli; order Lactobacillales; family Streptococcaceae; genus Streptococcus; species Streptococcus sp. HMSC071D03. The sequence continues at coordinate 20,921 of NZ_KV807755.1, read as the reverse complement.
GCAGAAGATGCAACCAACCTTGATGAAATCTATGTAAACAGCCGTAGCCAAGGTTTTGGTGAAGAAGTGAAACGTCGTATCATGCTAGGTACTTTCAGTCTTTCATCAGGTTACTACGATGCCTACTACAAGAAAGCTGGTCAAGTCCGTACCCTCATCATTCAAGATTTCGAAAACGTCTTTGCGGATTATGACTTGATTTTGGGTCCAACTGCTCCTAGTGTTGCTTATGACTTGGACTCACTCAACCATGACCCAGTTGCCATGTACTTGGCTGACCTTTTAACAATTCCTGTCAACTTGGCTGGTCTACCAGGAATTTCAATTCCTGCAGGATTTGTTCAAGGTCTACCAGTAGGACTCCAATTGATTGGTCCTAAGTATTCAGAAGAAACTATCTACCAAGCTGCTGCTGCTTTTGAAGCAACAACAGACTACCACAAACAACAACCCGTGATTTTTGGAGGTGACAACTAATGAACTTTGAAACAGTCATTGGACTTGAAGTCCACGTAGAGCTCAACACCAATTCAAAAATCTTCTCACCTACTTCTGCCCACTTTGGAAATGACCAAAATGCCAACACTAACGTGATTGACTGGTCTTTCCCAGGCGTACTACCAGTTCTCAATAAGGGTGTTGTCGATGCTGGTATCAAGGCAGCTCTTGCCCTCAACATGGACATCCACAAGAAGATGCACTTTGATCGCAAAAACTACTTCTATCCTGATAATCCTAAAGCCTATCAAATTTCTCAATTTGATGAGCCAATTGGTTACAACGGATGGATTGAAGTGGAACTAGAAGACGGAACAACTAAGAAAATCGGTATCGAGCGTGCTCACCTAGAGGAGGACGCTGGTAAGAACACCCACGGTACGGATGGTTTCTCTTATGTCGACCTTAATCGTCAAGGCGTGCCATTGATTGAGATTGTATCTGAAGCCGACATGCGCTCACCAGAAGAAGCCTACGCTTATCTAACAGCCCTCAAGGAAGTGATCCAATACGCTGGTATCTCTGACGTTAAGATGGAAGAAGGTTCTATGCGTGTAGATGCCAACATCTCTCTTCGTCCTTATGGTCAAGAGAAATTTGGTACCAAAACTGAGTTGAAAAACCTCAACTCCTTCTCAAACGTTCGTAAAGGTCTTGAATACGAAGTGCAACGTCAGGCTGAAATACTTCGCTCTGGTGGTCAAATCCGCCAAGAAACACGTCGTTATGATGAAGCGAACAAGGCAACTATCCTCATGCGTGTCAAGGAAGGTGCTGCAGACTACCGCTACTTCCCAGAACCAGACCTACCACTCTTTGAAATCTCAGATGAGTGGATTGAGGAAATGCGTACAGAGTTGCCAGAGTTTCCAAAAGAACGCCGTGCGCGTTATGTATCTGACCTTGGTTTATCAGACTACGATGCTAGTCAGTTGACTGCTAATAAAGTCACTTCTGACTTCTTTGAGAAAGCTGTTGCCCTCGGTGGCGATGCTAAACAAGTCTCTAACTGGCTCCAAGGGGAAGTTGCTCAATTCTTGAATGCCGAAGGCAAAACACTGGAACAAATCGAATTGACACCAGAAAACTTGGTTGAAATGATTGCCATCATCGAAGACGGCACTATCTCGTCTAAGATTGCCAAGAAAGTCTTTGTCCACCTGGCTAAAAATGGTGGAGGTGCGCGTGAATACGTGGAGAAATCAGGTATGGTTCAAATCTCAGATCCAGAAATCTTGATTCCAATTATCCACCAAGTCTTTGCAGATAACGAAGCTGCTGTTGCCGACTTCAAGTCAGGAAAACGTAACGCTGACAAAGCCTTCACAGGATTCCTCATGAAAGCAACCAAAGGCCAAGCCAACCCACAAGTCGCCCTCAAGCTACTTGCCCAAGAATTGGCTAAGTTGAAAGAAGATTAATATGTAAAAGAAACCAGCCCTGAGGTTGGTTTTTCTTGACAAATACAAGGAAAGCGTTTACAATATTGCATGTAAAGTTTCCTAAAAGGAAAACTAAAAATCGCAACAATAAGGAGTTATTCATATGGCTACAATGAAAGCAGCTCGCTGGCATGCAGCAAAAGATGTTCGTATTCAAGAAGTAGAAGTCCCTGAGGTACTTCCGCACCAAGTAAAAGTTGCTGTTAAATTCACAGGAATTTGTGGTACTGACCTCCACGAATTTTTAGATGGCCCTATCTTCATCCCAACAGAAGAACATGTCTATTCTGGTCAAAAAGCACCAGTAACACTGGGACATGAATTTTCTGGTGAAATTGTAGAAGTCGGAAGCGATGTTACTCGTGTTAAAGTTGGTGATCGTGTTGCTGTAGAACCAATTCTAGCTAAGAATAACTTAGTTGGTAATTATAATTTGGATCCAAACCTTAATTTTGTCGGTTTGGCTGCAGACGGTGGATTTGCCAAATATTGTGTTTTAGACGGTGACTTAGTACATGTCATTCCAGATAGCTTAAGCTATGAGCAAGCTGCTCTCACTGAGCCAGCTGCTGTTGCAGTTTATGCAGTTCGTCAATCAGCACTAAAAACTGGTGATACTGCTGCTGTCTTTGGCTTAGGTCCGATTGGTCTTTTAATTGTAGAAGCCCTTCGTGCAGCGGGTGCTTCTAAGATTTATGCTGTTGAACTATCACCTGAACGTCAAGCAAAAGCTGAAGAGTTAGGAGCTATAGTTGTCCGTCCGGAAGAAGGTGAAACAGCTGTTGAAGCTATTCATCGTTTAACAAACGGTGGTGTAGATGTTTCTTATGAAGTAACGGGTGTGCCAGTAGTTTTAGGACAAGCCTTAGCTGCCGTACATAAAGCAGGTGAGTGTATGGTGGTCTCTATCTGGGAACGAGAAGCAAATATTAATCCGAATGAATTTGCAATCCAAGAAAAGACACTAAAAGGAATCATTGCTTATCGTCATATCTTCCCTAAAGTATTAGAATTGATGGAACAAGGCTACTTCTCTGCTGAAAAATTAGTTACTAAGAAAATTAAATTGGAAAATATAGTCGAAGAAGGCTTTATCGAATTAACTCAAGATAAGTCACAAATTAAAATTTTGGTAGAACCAGAATAAAAATCAATCTTTTTAAGACAATACTAACAGGTCGGAGCAAGCTTACTTCGGCCTTTTGAAATATAATACTCTTCGAAAAACTCTTCAAACCACGTCAGCGTCACATTACCGTATATATGGTTACTGACTTCGTCAGTTCTATCTGCAACCTCAAAACAGTGTTTTGAGCAACCTGCGGCTTGCTTCCTAGTTTGCTCTTTGATTTCCATTGAGTATGAGAAGAAATATAGTGGATACTCTTTAACATTAACCACTCCACCTGACTAGGCAATATTCTTTTTCTCCCCTACCATCTCCCGTTAACTATTTTGACTTTATTTCCAGAAGATTTTATGGTAGAATGAAGAGTAATAATATTTATTAAAGAGGTAAAAACATGATTGAAGCAAGTAAACTAAAAGCTGGTATGACCTTTGAAACAGCAGAAGGAAAATTGATCCGCGTTTTGGAAGCTAGCCACCACAAACCAGGTAAAGGAAACACTATCATGCGTATGAAATTGCGTGATGTCCGTACTGGTTCAACATTTGAAACAAGCTACCGCCCAGAAGAAAAATTTGAGCAAGCTATTATCGAAACAGTTCCAGCTCAATACTTGTACAAAATGGACGACACAGCTTACTTCATGAATACAGAAACTTATGACCAATACGAAATTCCTGTTGTAAATGTTGAAAACGAATTGCTTTACATCCTTGAAAACTCAGATGTAAAAATCCAATTCTACGGAACTGAAGTAATCGGTGTGACTGTACCAACTACTGTTGAATTGACAGTTGCTGAAACACAACCATCTATCAAAGGTGCTACTGTTACAGGTTCTGGTAAACCAGCAACAATGGAAACTGGTCTTGTCGTGAACGTTCCAGACTTCATCGAAGCAGGACAAAAATTGATTATCAACACTGCAGAAGGAACTTACGTTTCTCGCGCCTAATCTCTAGAAACTAGAAAGAGGTCATTCTATGGGAATTGAAGAACAACTTGGCGAAATCGTCATCGCCCCACGTGTACTTGAAAAAATTATTGCTATCGCAACTGCGAAAGTTGAAGGCGTACACTCTTTTTCAAACAAATCAGTATCTGACACCCTTTCAAAACTTTCTCTTGGTCGTGGCGTATATCTAAAAGAAGCAAACGATGAGCTCACAGCTGATATCTACCTCTACCTAGAGTACGGTGTCAAAGTTCCTAAGGTTGCTATGGCTATCCAGAAAGCTGTTAAGGATGCTGTCCGCAATATGGCTGATGTTGAAATCACTGCCGTCAACATTCACGTTGCTGGTATCGTTCCAGATAAAACACCAAAACCAGAATTGAAAGACTTATTCGACGAGGACTTCCTCAATGACTAGTCCATTATTAGAATCTAGACGTGAACTACGTAAGTGTGCTTTCCAAGCCTTGATGAGTCTTGAATTTGGTTCAGATCTAGAAACTGCTTGTCGCTTCGCCTACACACATGATCGCGAAGATACAGACGTACAACTTCCTAACTTCCTTGTAGAGCTCGTTTCTGGTGTCCAAGCTAAAAAGGATGATCTGGATAAACAAATCACTCAACATTTGAAAACTGGTTGGACCATCGATCGTCTGACTTTAGTGGAAAAAACTCTTCTACGCCTAGGAGTTTTTGAAATTACTTCATTTGACACTCCTCAACTCGTAGCTGTTAACGAAGCCATTGAGCTTGCTAAAAGCTTTTCAGATCAAAAATCAGCCCGTTTTATCAACGGACTCCTCAGTCAATTTGTGACAGAAGAAGATTAAATAATATAGAAAAAGTGTTTGACAATTATCAAACACTTTTTTCTTTCCCTTCTACTATCTAAAAAAGTGGTAATAGACATAATTATAAACAAAAATCCAGATGGGCTTTGCATAAGTGAGAAAGTTGAAAAAACTATGGCATAGGATTGTAATTTTCAGGTTCTTTGTCCAACGGTAGACAAGGGCATAGAAGAAACCGCCTAAACTATAAAACATTAAACTGATAGGATCGCGATGGGAAAATACCAAATGACTGATTCCAAAGATAAGGGCTGATAAGATAACATCCAGATAATACTTGGAGTTTGGAAAGAAGGTATTCATAAAATACCCTCTATCAGCGCTCTCCTCAAATATAGGAGCAACGATGACACTCGATATAAAATGGAAACTAGTCGCTAAAAAAGTAGGTTGTCCATTAGAATATAAAGTCGAAATAAGGTCTTGAAAGATATACTTGTTATCAATTAAGTGATGAAACTGTAACTGAAAAGTATCCAACAATTGACGAACAAAATAAGTAGCCACTAGACTTATTACAAGGTAGAAAAGCCTTGACCATTTCCATGACTGTTTTTCAAGGATAAAGAGCATTTTTTTCTTTTTCAACCAGCAGACAAACACCACTAAAAGAGTTACTTCACCAACTGCTGAAATGATAGAATATCCATCTATCCCCCATCCTAAAAACTTAGCCATATGAAGACTACTAAACTCTAGTAGATAAACCGATAAAAATACCAGTAATATATAGGTTCCCAAATGCCCTAGTTTTTTCATACTCACTCCTTTAACTTATCAATAACCAACACCAGAACCACGTCTAGTCACATCAACAAGTATAGTTTTCTGATTTGTTGCTATACTAGGTCAAATCCAAATTCTTTCATCAAACATCCAAATCATACCACCGCCTGAAACTTGCTCTAACTCTTCAAACGAAAGAACTGTAAATATATCTGTCAAGTAGCTTCTTAAATAATATGTTTCTAAGCCTATATGTTCATTATACATATTTTTTTGATTATTTTAGCAGTTATTTCCTCAACTGTCAATTCTTAATCCTGAAATGTCTTTTTATAGAAGCCAAAAAGCTAGAACCTTTTCCTAGTTCTAGCTTTCTTTTTAATATTTTCTAAAGCGTTGATAACGTTCTTCAATGAGTTGATCTAGCGGAAGTTTACCAAGTACATCGAGTTCTGCTTGGAGTTGTTCCTTCACTTGCTTGATTAAATCTTTGCTTGAAAGACCAACTTCAGAAATGACCTTATCTACAACTTGCATATCCAACAACTCATACGAGGTGATTTTCATCAACTCAGCTGCTTCCATGGCGCGAGTTCCATCTTTCCATAAGATAGAAGCAAAGCCTTCGGGACTGAGAACTGCATAGACAGAGTTTTCTAGCATCCAAACACGGTCCGCGACTGCTAGAGCTAGAGCTCCACCAGAGCCACCTTCTCCGATAATAATGGCAATAATGGGCACTTTTAGGTCGCTCATTTCAAAGAGATTACGGGCGATAGCTTCACCTTGTCCACGTTCCTCTGCCCCTACACCTGGATAGGCACCAGCAGTGTTGATAAAGGTAACAACAGGACGACCAAACTTTTCAGCTTGCTTCATCAAACGAAGGGCCTTGCGATAGCCTTCTGGATGGGGTTGTCCAAAGTTACGGTTAAGATTATCTTGTAAACTTTTACCTTTTTGGATTCCAACTACAGTTACTGCTTGGTCTCCCAACCATCCGATACCACCAACCACAGCACCATCATCTCTGAAAGAGCGATCACCATGTAGCTCTACAAAGTCATCAAAAATTCCTGTTGCGAAGTCCAAGGCAGTTAAGCGGGTTTGTTCACGTGCTTCTCTGACGATTTTCGCTATATTCATCAACGATCCCCCTTATGCAACCTTACTAATCGAGCAATCATATCTGGCAATTCTCGCCGTTTTACAATTGCATCTACAAAGCCATGCTCTAGAAGAAACTCTGCCTTCTGGAAATCCTCTGGTAAGTCTTCCCTTACAGTATTTTCAATCACACGGCGTCCAGCAAAACCAACCAGACTTTGCGGCTCTGCCAAGATGATATCCCCTTCCATGGCGAAGGAAGCTGTTACACCTCCAGTCGTCGGATCAGTAAGGATTGTCAGATAAAAGAGACCTGCATTGGAATGACGTTTGACTGCTGTAGAGATTTTGGCCATCTGCATCAAGCTCATGATTCCTTCCTGCATGCGTGCTCCGCCAGAAGCTGTAAACAATACGACAGGTAATTTTTCAGCGGTCGCATATTCGAACAAGCGAGTGATTTTCTCACCAACAACTGTCCCCATTGACGCCATAATAAAGTTAGAATCCATGATGCCAAGGGCAACCTTCTCTCCCTTAATCAAAGCTGTTCCTGTTACAACAGCCTCATCAAGACCTGTCTTTTCACGCATCAAAGTCAATTTTTTACGATAGCCTGGAAAATTCAAAGGATCCTGAGTCTCAATCCCTTTAAACATTTCCAAAAACGTACCCATATCAATGGTTAAAGCTAAACGCTCTTGAGCTGAAATACGGAAGGTATAGCCACAGTGAGGGCATATACGCTCACTCCCCAAGTCCTTTTGGTAAATCGTGTATTTGCAACCTGGACATTGGGAGAAGAGCTCATCTGGAACCTCTGGCTTGATCTGAGGTTGATTTACAGTCGAACGATTGGGATTGATTCGAATATATTTATCTTTTTTACTAAATAGAGCCATACATCCCCCTTTTCGGTCTTATACTATTTTTATACTCAATTAAAATCAAAGAGCAAACTAGGAAGCTAGCCGCAGGTTGCTCAAAGCACTGCTTTGAGGTTGTAGATAAGACTGATGAAGTCAGTCACATATATAATCCAAGGCGACGTTGACGCGGTTTGAAGAGATTTTCGAAGAGTATTACATTATTCTTTTTCTTGATAGTGTGGTAAGAAGGTCTCCATCAAGAAGGAAGTATCGTAGTCCCCTGCTATCACGCGACGATCAGAGATTAGATCTAGTTGGAAATCAGCATTGGTGACGATTCCTTCAATTTCGAGTTCATATAGAGCTCGTTGCATTTTCATAAGAGCATCAAAACGATTTTCACCATGAACAATAATCTTAGCAATCATACTCTCATAGTAGGGTGGAATAGTGTAACCTGGATAAACTGCAGAGTCAACACGCAAGCCAACACCACCACTTGGTAGATAGAGATTAGTAATCTTACCAGGACTTGGTGCAAAATTAAAGGCTGGGTTTTCCGCATTAATACGACACTCAATGGCATGACCTTTTAGAACAATATCTTCCTGCTTCAAAGCCAATGGTTGACCTGCTGCAATACGAATCTGTTCCTTGACAATATCCACACCAGAAACAAATTCTGTAACAGGATGCTCTACTTGAATACGAGAATTCATCTCCATAAAGTAGAATTTACCACTTGCTTCATCCAATAGAAACTCAATAGTACCAGCATTCTCGTAACCAACAGACTCCGCTGCACGAACAGCTACAGCACCAATTTCATTACGCAGTGTCTTCCCAATAGCAATTGAAGGACTTTCTTCTAAAACTTTTTGGTTATTCCGCTGAAGCGAACAGTCACGCTCACCTAGGTGAATAACATGACCCATCTGGTCAGCAAGAATCTGTACTTCAATATGTCGAGCAGGATAAATCACACGCTCTAGGTACATAGCCCCATTACCAAAGTTGGCTTTAGATTCACTAGAGGCTGTTTCAAAGGCTGAAACAAGATCTTCTGCCTTTTCAACCTTACGAATCCCTTTACCACCACCTCCAGCTGATGCCTTAAGCATGACTGGATAACCAATCTTTTCGGCAATAGCAAGAGCCTCTTCAGCAGTATGGACTTCACCATCTGAACCAGGAATGACGGGTACCTTAGCCTTAATCATCTGAGCACGGGCGTTGATTTTATCTCCCATGACATCCATTACTCGAGCTGATGGCCCGATAAATTTGATACCGACTTCTTCACACATGGTTGCAAATTTGGAATTTTCACTTAAAAATCCAAATCCAGGGTGAATAGCTTCAGCTTCAGTCAATACCGCAGCTGAAAGGATGGCATTGATGTTCAGATAAGATTCTGTAGCCTTCCCAGGGCCGATACAGATAGCCTCATCAGCCAAAAGAGTGTGGAGAGCTTCCTTGTCAGCAGTCGAATAGACAGCGACTGTTGCGATTCCTAACTCTCGAGCCGCACGAATAATACGAACAGCAATTTCACCACGATTGGCAATTAAAATCTTACGAAACATGGAAAACCTCCCTAGTTTCCAATAGCAAAGGTCAGAGTACCGCTTGCTGCAAGCTTACCATCTACTTCTGCCTTCGCTTCTACTACAGCGATTGTGCCACGACGTTTGACAAACGTTGCTGTCATGACAAGCTGATCACCAGGAACAACTTGTTTCTTAAACTTAACCTTATCCATACCAGCATAGAAGACAAGTTTCCCTTTTTTTTCAGGTTTAGACAATTCCAAAACACCTGCTGTCTGAGCCAAGGCTTCCATAATGAGGACTCCTGGCATAACTGGGTATTGAGGAAAATGACCATTGAAGAAAGGTTCGTTAATCGTCACATTTTTAATGGCAACGATTGTATCTTCGCTGACTTCCAAAACACGATCCACTAAGAGCATGGGATAGCGGTGAGGCAAAGCTTCTTTAATTCCTTGAATATCAATCATTTGATACGTACCAAGCCTTTCCCGAACTCAACCATTTCTTCATTAGCAACAAGAACTTCTGTTACGACACCGTCTTTAGGTGCTGGAATTTCGTTCATGACCTTCATGGCTTCTATGATGACCAAGGTTTGGCCTTTTTTAACAGTATCACCAACTGAAACAAAATTAGGTTTGTCTGGTCCCGCAGACAAGTAAGCAACTCCGACAAGTGGACTCTCTACTAGATCTCCTTCAGCTACAGATTCAGTAACGCTTGTTTCTGAATCTGTTTCTACAATTGGTGTTGTAGTTGGAGCTTGAGGTGCTGGACTTGCTTCTGCAACAAGTTTCGCTTCATTCTTACTGAAGACCAACTCATCCGTTCCATTTTTATAAGAAAATTCTTTCAAGCTTGACTGGTCAAATTGCGCCATCAAGTCTTTGATTTCATTTAAATTCATCTTTACTTATTCTCCCAACGTTTGAAAGCAAGGACTGCATTATGCCCACCAAATCCAAAGGTATTTGAGATAGCATATGGAATTTCACGCTCCAATCCCTGTCCATAGATAACGTTCGCTTCGATATAGTCTGATAATTCTTTCGTTCCAGCTGTCATTGGAACATAGCTATGACGAATAGCTTCAATAGTAGCAATGGCTTCAACAGCCCCTGCTGCTCCCAGCAAATGACCTGTGAAGGATTTGGTTGAAGAAACTGGAACATCCTTACCTAGAACAGATACAATGGCACCACTTTCTCCTTTTTCATTGGCAGGAGTCGAGGTTCCATGAGCATTGACATAGGCTACTTGGTCTGGAGAAATCTCAGCTTCTTCCAAGGCTAATTTGATGGCTTTAATAGCTCCTTGTCCTTCTGGATGTGGTGAAGTCATATGGTAGGCATCACAAGTGTTCCCGTAACCAACAACTTCAGCTAGAATAGTTGCACCGCGTTTTTCTGCGTGCTCTAGACTTTCAAGAACCAACATCCCTGCCCCTTCTCCCATGACAAAACCATTACGGTCTTTGTCAAATGGAATAGAGGCACGACTTGGATCCTCTGTTGTTGAAAGAGCTGTCAAGGCTTGGAAGCCTGCAATGGCAAATGGAGTGATAGAAGCCTCAGAACCACCAACTAGCATGATGTCTTGGTAACCAAACTTAATGGAACGAAAGGCATCCCCGATTGCATCATTTGAAGAAGCACAAGCAGTATTGATAGATTTACAAATACCATTAGCACCAAAGCGCATAGCAACATTTCCTGAGCCCATATTTGCTAAAGCTTTTGGAAGGGTCATCGGTTTCACACGTTTTGGACCTTTTTCATGAAGGCGAATGACTTGATCTTCGATTTCCTTGATTCCACCAATACCTGAAGCAACGATAACACCAAAGCGATCCTTATCCAGAGCTTCTACATCAAGACCTGCATGATTAACGGCTTCTTGTGCTGCATATAGCGCATACAAAGAATAATCATCGAAACGATTGGTATCTTTTTTTACAAAATATTTGTCAAAAGGAAAATCTTTGATTTCTGCCGCATTATGCACTGCAAATTCACTATGATCAAACTTAGTAATTTCACCAATTCCAATCTTACCAGTTTTTAAGCTGTTCCAAAATTCTTCTGGTGTGTTTCCGATTGGAGATGTCACTCCATAACCTGTCACTACTACTCGATTCAGTTTCATTCTTCTACCTCTATTTTAACTCTTATTGCATGGTTAGTCCACCATCAATTGCAATTACTTGTCCTGTTAGATAATTTTGACTAGCAAGAAAGGCTGTCACATCAGCCACCTGCTCTGCTTGTCCAAACTGTTTCATCGGAATTTGCGCCAACATGGCATCCTTTACTTTATCTGTCAAGACAGCGGTCATATCCGATTCAATCATTCCTGGCGCAATAGCATTTACTCTCACATTGCGATTGGCAACCTCACGTGCTACAGACTTGGTAAAACCAATCAATCCTGCCTTTGAAGCAGCATAGTTCGCTTGACCGATATTTCCCATGAGACCAACGACACTAGACATATTGATGATAGCACCTTCGCGAGCTTTTATCATCGGTTTTAAGACTGATTGTGTCATATTGAAGGCACCTGTCAAATTGACTTTTAAAACCTTCTCAAAATCTTCTTCTGTCATCTTAAGCATGAGAGTGTCTTGAGTAATCCCAGCATTATTAACGAGGACATCAACTGAACCCAGCTCTTCAATGGCTTGGTCCACCATACGCTTTGCGTCCGCAAAATTAGAAACGTCACCAGAAATAGCAAGGACCTTCACTCCGTATGGTTTAAATTCAGCTAGAAGCTCCTCAGAGATTTCACCACGACTATTCAAGACAACATTGGCTCCCAAGCTGGCAAATTTATGAGCAATGGCAAGACCAATTCCTCGACTTGAGCCTGTGATAAAGACATTTTTATTTTCTAGTTTCATGTTTCTCCTTTCAAAACTTCTACCAGTTTGGCTAATTTTCTAAGAGTGCTTGTAAACTTGCTTGATCTTCCACATTTGCAAGTTGAGCTGTTTTATCAATCTTTTTGACAAATCCTGACAAGATCTTCCCAGGACCAATCTCGATAAAACGATTCACACCAGCTTCTTGCATAAGAGCAATACTTTCATAAAAACGCACCGGTTCCTTAACTTGACGAGTTAAGAGTTCTGCAATGCGTTCTTTTTCCACGACCTTTGCTTCTGTATTGCCAACAAGTGGACAAGCAAAGTCAGAAAACTCAATCTCTGTCAAGACTTGAGCTAATTTCTGACTAGCAGTTTCCAGCAAAGCTGTATGGAAAGGACCTGAAACATTGAGCTGAATTAAACGTTTTGCTCCTGCTTCTTGCAAGAGTCGAACCGCACGATCTACCGCCACTACCTCACCACCAATAACAATCTGACTCGGCGTATTGTAGTTAGCTGGAGTTACAACACCAAGTTTAGAGGCTTCTTGACAAGCTTTTTCAATTACTTCAACCGGTGTATTAAGCACAGCTACCATTTTCCCTGATCCTGCTGGTGCTGCTTCTTCCATATAAGACCCACGTTTTGCAACTAGAGCCACTGCATCTTCAAAATCCAAGGCACCACTAGCTACCAGGGCAGAATATTCTCCAAGAGACAAACCTGCCACCATATCAGGCTGATAACCTTTCTCCTTTAGTAGTCGGTAAATAGCAACGGACGTAGCTAAAATAGCTGGTTGCGTGTAACAAGTCTGATTTAGCTTTGTTTCATCATTATCAATCAAGTCACGAAGGTCATACCCTAAGACTTGGCTAGCTTGGTCGATTGTTTCCTTGACGATAGCATATTGGTCGTATAGCTCACGTCCCATTCCTAGGTACTGGGCTCCTTGACCTGCAAATAGAAAGGCTGTTTTAGTCATTTCTTGTAACTCCTGCCCAACGAGCAGCTTCTGCTTGAATCTTTTCAGCTGCACCGTAGTAAATATCTTTTAAGATTTCTTCAACAGTTTCTTCTTTCGAAACCAGACCTGCAATCTGACCAGCCATAACTGAACCGCCATCCACATCACCATGGACAACAGCCTTAGCTAAGGCTCCTGCGCCCATTTGTTCAAAAATTTCTAAGTCTGGATTTTCTTGTTTAAAGGCATCTTTTTCAGCTTGCTCGAAATCACGAGTCAATTTGTTTTTAATGGCACGAACTGCGTGTCCAAAATGTTGTGCTGAGATCGTTGTGTCAATATCACGAGCTTTTAAAATCTTAGCTTTATAGTTTGGATGAGCATTTGATTCTTTAGCAACTACAAAACGAGTTCCTACTTGCACAGCTTCTGCACCAAGCATAAATCCAGCTGCAGCTCCCTCACCGTCTGCAATACCACCAGCAGCGATAACAGGAATTGAAACAGCAGCTGCAACTTGACGAACCAAGGTCATGGTCGTTAATTTACCGATGTGTCCACCGGCTTCCATACCTTCAGCAATGACAGCATCCGCACCAATTTTTTCCATGCGTTTTGCCAAAGCCACACTTGGGACAACTGGAATAACAGTAATCCCTGCCTCATGGAATCGTTCCATGTATTTACTTGGATTCCCTGCGCCAGTTGTAACAACCTTAACCCCTTCTTCAATCACAAGATCAACGATATCTTCAACAAATGGAGACAAAAGCATAATGTTGACACCAAATGGCTTGTCTGTTAATGATTTAATCTTATCGATATTGGCCTTAACCACTTCCTTGGGAGCATTTCCTCCACCGATGATACCCAAACCACCTGCCTTTGAAACAGCACCCGCTAGGTCACCATCAGCAACCCAGGCCATTCCTCCCTGAAGGATAGGATATTTAATATTCAATAATTCTGTAATACGTGTTTTCATAGTGCCTCCATGAGTCTTGCTTAGGTAATAGTTCGACCATATTATACTTTGACTGTCAAACTATTACCTGAACAAGAGGGAGCGGGTTTCCCTACTCCTTCTCCATTTATTTAATACTCAATGAAAATCAAAGAGCAAACTAGGAAGCTAGCCGCAGGCTGTACTTGAGTACGGCAAGGCGAAGCTGACGTGGTTTGAATTTGATTTTTGAAGAGTATAAATTATTTTGTTTGCTCTTCAACATAAGCAACCAAGTCACCAACTGTTTTCAAGTTGTCTTCTGCTTCGATTTGGATATCAAAAGCATCTTCGATTTCAGAGATTACTTGGAACAAGTCCAATGAATCTGCATCCAAATCATCAAAAGTAGATTCAAGCGTTACTTCTGATGCATCTTTTCCAAGTTCTTCAACGATAATTTCTTGTACTTTTTCAAATACTGCCATGATAGACTCCTTTAAAATAAATAGTTTTTATAACAATGTGTTTACCACATGATTACCTAAATTGTAACAACAAGCGTGCCCCATGTCAAACCTCCACCGAAGCCTGACAAGAGTATTTTTTGGCTACCATCCAAATGGATGAGCCCTTCTTCTACACACTCTGAAAGTAAAATCGGAATACTTGCCGCACTAGTATTGCCATACTTGGTCATATTTGCGGGAAGCTTATCACGATCTACACCGATTTTTCTAGCCATCTTATCCAAGATACGGTTATTGGCCTGATGAAGCAGGAGATAGTCTAGTTCTTCTGCAGATACAGGACTCATCTCTATGGTCTCCTTGATAGACTTAGCAACATCTCGAATTGCAAAATCAAAAACTGCTCGGCCATCCATTTTCAAGAAAGCATCTGGCTTTTCTTGAACTGAAAATGGGGAAGTCAAACCTGTCTGCCCATAGGTCAAGCACTCACTACGTGAACCATCGCTATTGAGACTTTCCGCTAGGAAATGTTGCTTATCGCTTGCTTCTAACAAGACGCCACCAGCTCCATCTCCAAATAGGACAGCTGTTGAACGATCTGTCCAGTCTAAGGTTTTGGACATAGTTTCACTACCGATGACCAAGCCCTTGCCAAATCGTCCAGATGATATGAATTTCTCAGCAGTTGAAAGGGCAAAGGTGAAGCCACTACAAGCGGCGGTTAGATCAAATGCAAAGGCCTTACGAGCACCAATACGAGCCTGTACACGTGCTGCAGTAGAAGGCATCATTGAGTCAGGTGTCATCGTAGCTAGGATGATAAAATCCAACTCTTCAGCAGAAATCCCTGCCTTCTCTAGGAGTTGTTTTGCAACTGCCGTTGCCAAATCTCCTGTTGATTCTGTCTTAGAAATGCGACGTTCCTTAATCCCAGTTCGACTTGAAATCCATTCATCACTCGTATCCATAACCTGAGCTAAATCCTCATTTGTGACAATCTGCTCTGGTACATAATGAGCAACCTGGCTTATTTTTGCAAAAGCCATTATTTCAAATCCTCCAAAAATTGATAAAGATTGGTCAAACCTTTACTCATAACATCCAGTTCCTCTGGGCTCATGCCTTCGATAATTCTTTCGACCATGGCCTTATGGAAACGTTTATGGAGACGATGTACGAGTCGACCTTTCTTGGTCAAATGCAGATGTACTACACGACGATCCTGATCTGATCGCAAGCGCTCGATATAACCTTTTCGTTCCAAGTTGTTTAAGCTAGTTGTCACGGTTCCTAGAGTTACCATCAACTCTTTAGACACTTGACTTGGAGTCACATCTGGAAACTTGCCAATCACATCAATCGTGTGCATTTCCTTGATGGAGATATCCTTGAAACGACTACCTCTCAAACTCATTTCCTCAATCACCAAGACGTTATTAAAAATAGATGTTAAATAGTCATTGATCCGTTGGTAGTCCAATTTTCTTCCCTCCCTCATCAAAAAGTTTAACTATCAAAACATTTGACAAAAAAAGTATATCAAACTTCAAAGAATTGCGCAAGTATTTTATTATTTCCCCCAAAATTTTGGATGTCTTCTTTCAGAATGTGCACGAACACCTTCCTTAAAATCTTCGGTATAAGATAGAGTTTCCTGTAGCTCCAGTTCCAATTTGGCATATTCATGCCACTGCTTAAACTCGCTCTCCCAGACCAATTTCTTAATGGCTGCGTATGAGTTAGTAGATCCTATTCTCAACTTCTTCAATAGTTGCTCTCTTGCCTTTTCCAGTTGCTCACTAGCACACAGACGATAGACAGCTCCTACTTCTAAAGCCTTCTCAGCTGTAAAAGCTTCACCGGTCATAGCCAGTTGCGTTGCCCGAGCCGCTCCTAGTGATCGTGTCAGCAAGAATAAACCACCCGCATCTGGAGCCAGGCCCACGCCTACAAAGGCTTGAATGAATTTAGCTTTGTCAGAAGCAATACAGAAATCAACTGCTAAAGCCATATTAGCCGCAGCTCCAGCAACTGCTCCGTCTACTTCCATGATGATAGGCTTAGGAATTTGCTTCAGTTTATAAGAAATGGCATTGACTAATTCTGCAATCTGAACCAAGGATGCAATATCATCCTCATCGACAGCTCGTTTCATCTCTACCAAGTCTCCTCCGACAGAAAAAACTTTGCCTCTTGCATTGATGAGAATATAGGAAACAGCACTATCTTTTTCAGCTAATTCTAAGGCTTCTAAAATTTCCTGACACATAGGAATATGAAAACCATTTGCTACCTCGGGACGATTCAGAGTAAGCATCGCTAGATCGTCCTGAACTTGATAGATAATATGATTCATAGCCACTCCTTTTAAATTACAATGATATTTAAATTGTTTTATTTTCAAATTATATCTTTTTCTGACTTTTTAAACAAGAGAAAAATCGACCGAAAGTGTCTCGGCCGATTTTAAAATCTTAGTTTGGTCTCTAAAAATACAGGAAAACCAGTACTTGTATCATCCATGAAATCATAAATCACTTCAAGCATTCGTCCTCCTTCTCTCTGATAGAGCTGTTCTTGGTTGGATCCCTTGTGGTAGAATTCTCCTGAAACCATGTAAAAAACACGATTTGGATCTTCAAGGTAGGCAAAAAAATTGCCTGTAAAAGGAGCTTCCTTATCCCCGTCCTTGGTGACCAGACTTGTAGCTAAGAGTTTCGTGATTCCTCTAAATTGTCCACTTTCATCTGTTCGACAATAAAACTTGACTCTAGCTTCATAGTCAGGATTAACGATAATCTTTTCAGAGAGAATTCGATAGGTCCTTGCCTTACTATCTGACAAGCCGATAGATAAGATAATTTTAGCCCTCTCAACTGAAATATGACGCTCCTGAGCATACTCCATCGCTAATTCTTCTCCCGTCAAACGACCACTGGGAAGAGGATGAGACCTTGCTCCAATATTTGTAGGAATCATCACGAAGGTAAGGACTAGTAAAATTAAACAAACCACTCTTTTAATCATCTTCCCCCAACTCCTTTCATCAGAAGAGTCTTTCCTCCTACATCTTTATTATAAGCTTTCCTGATGAGACTTTCAAACAATTGTATAGGATATTTTCCAGATTGAAAAAAGCCCCTCTTTCTGCTATAATCGTATAAAATACTTACTTTAGGAGTTCTTATGAAGGTTGTAAAATTTGGTGGAAGTTCACTTGCCTCTGCTAGTCAGTTAGAAAAAGTTCTAAACATTGTAAAAAGTGACCCTGAACGTCGTTTCGTAGTTGTATCTGCTCCAGGCAAACGTGACGCCGAGGATACTAAGGTGACAGATGCCTTAATTAAATACTACCGCGACTATGTAGCTGGTAACGATATCAGTAAACGTCAAAACTGGATTATTGATCGTTATGCTGCCATGGTTAGTGAGCTAAAACTCAAACCAACAGTTCTAGAAAAAATCTCAAAAAGCATCCGTGCTCTTGCAACTCTTCCAATTGAAGATAATAAGTTTCTCTATGATACCTTTCTAGCAGCTGGAGAAAATAACAATGCCAAGTTGATTGCAGCCTACTTTAACCAAAATGGCTTGGAGGCGCGTTATGTTCATCCTAGAGAAGCTGGTATCGTCGTTACGAGCGAACCTGGAAATGCACGTATCATCCCATCAAGTTACGATAAAATCGAGGAATTGACAAATTCAACTGAAGTTCTTGTTATCCCTGGTTTCTTCGGTGTTACTAAGGAGGATCAAATCTGTACCTTCTCACGTGGAGGATCAGACATTACAGGTTCTATCATTGCTGCCGGTGTTAAGGCAGACCTCTATGAAAACTTTACAGACGTTGATGGTATCTTTGCAGCCCACCCAGGTATTATACACCAACCACACTCGATCCCTGAGTTGACCTACCGTGAAATGCGTGAATTGGCCTATGCTGGATTCTCTGTACTACACGATGAAGCACTTCTACCAGCCTACCGTGGGAAAATTCCTCTTGTCATTAAAAATACCAACAATCCAGACCACCCAGGTACTCGCATTGTGCTACAACATAGCAGCGACAAATTCCCAGTTGTTGGGATCGCTGGTGATTCTGGCTTTGTCAGCATTAATATGTCTAAGTATCTGATGAACCGCGAAATCGGTTTTGGTCGTAAAGTTCTTCAGATTCTTGAGGACCTTAATATTGGTTGGGAACATATGCCAACTGGTATCGATGACCTATCTATCATTTTACGTTCACGAGAATTAACTCCTATTAAAGAAGAAGAAATCCTTCGTCAGTTAGTTCAAAAAGCAGAGGTAGACCACGCTGAAATCGAACACGACCTCTCTATCATTATGATTGTTGGGGAAAAAATGAAGCGCCATATCGGGGTAACTGCTACAGCCACTCGTGCCCTATCTGAAAACAACATTAACATCCAAATGATGTCACAAGGTTCTAGTGAAGTTTCTATCATGTTTGTTGTCCAAAAAGACCAAGAAAAAGCCGCTCTTAAAGCTCTCTACCAAGCATTTTTCGGTGAAAATAAGGAAGACTAAACATGGCACAATCCCTCAACAAGGTCGTCGACTTGCAAACAACTGGAACCTCCTATCTCTCCATTACAGGAAAGGTTGGAAAATTTCTGGTTGGAGATCATGCGCTAGAATTTTACGCAGATCGTAATGTCGAGGACTATATTCAAATCCCATGGTCCAGCGTTAACCAAATCGGAGCCAATGTTTCAGGCCGCAAGGTCAGTCGTCATTTTGAAATCTTTACAGATCAAGGAAAATTCCTCTTCGCCTCAAAAGACTCTGGAAAAATCCTTAAGATTGCTCGTGAAAAATTGGGAAATGACAAGGTAGTCAAACTTCCTACCTTAGTCCAAATCATTGGTCAAAAAATTAAAAATCTATTTGCAAAAAAATAAAAAGTTTAGTATAATCATAGCAACGGATAAGTAGGTTACTTCCTTCTTTCAGAAAGTCTGCGGGTGCTGCGAGCAGATAGAGGATTTAATTGAAATTCTACCGTTATTTTAAATCAAATACAGAATCAAGTGCACACCTGTGAAGTTGGATGGAACCGTGGCCCTGCCACTCCAACGCGTTGTCAGGTGTGCTTTTTTCACAAAGGAGTTTATATGTTAGATATCAAACGTATTCGTACAGACTTTGATGCTGTCGCTGAAAAACTAGCTACACGTGGTGTAGATGCTGCTATCTTGAATGAGATGAAAGAAATCGATGCCAAACGACGTGACATCTTGGTTAAGGTTGAAACTCTCAAGGCAGAGCGTAACACAGTTTCTGCTGAAATTGCCCAAGCTAAGCGAAACAAAGAAAATGCAGACGACAAGATTGCAGCTATGCAAACCCTCTCTGCCGAGGTAAAAGCTCTTGATGCTGAGTTGGCGGAGATTGATGCTAAATTGACAGAATTTACCACTACTCTTCCAAATATCCCAGCTGATAGCGTGCCTATCGGTGCTGACGAGGATGATAACGTAGAAGTTCGCCGTTGGGGAACTCCTCGCGAGTTTGACTTTGAACCAAAAGCCCACTGGGATCTTGGTGAAGACCTTGGTATCCTTGACTGGGAACGCGGTGGAAAGGTAACTGGAGCGCGCTTCCTATTCTACAAAGGACTTGGGGCTCGTTTGGAACGTGCTATCTACAACTTTATGTTGGATGAGCATGGAAAGGAAGGTTATACTGAAGTCATCACACCTTACATGGTTAACCATGATTCAATGTTTGGTACAGGACAATATCCAAAATTCAAGGAAGATACGTTTGAATTGAAAGATACGAACTACGTCCTCATTCCTACCGCTGAAGTTCCTCTGACAAACTACTATCGTGATGAAATCCTTGACGGAAAAGACTTGCCAATCTACTTTACTGCTATGAGCCCATCTTTCCGTTCAGAAGCTGGTTCTGCTGGTCGTGATACTCGTGGCTTGATTCGTTTGCACCAATTCCACAAGGTTGAAATGGTGAAATTTGCCAAACCTGAAGAATCATACGAAGAATTAGAAAAGATGACAGCCAACGCTGAAAACATTCTTCAAAAACTAAACTTACCATACCGTGTAGTTGCTCTTTCTACAGGAGATATGGGCTTCTCAGCTGCTAAGACTTACGACTTGGAAGTTTGGATTCCAGCGCAAAATACCTACCGCGAGATCTCAAGCTGTTCAAATACAGAAGATTTCCAAGCACGTCGTGCCCAAATCCGTTACCGTGATGAAGCAGATGGTAAGGTTAAACTTCTTCACACCTTGAATGGTTCTGGACTTGCTGTTGGACGTACCGTCGCTGCTATCCTTGAAAACTATCAAAACGAAGATGGTTCTGTGACCATTCCAGAAGTTCTTCGTCCATACATGGGTGGAGCTGAAGTTATCAAACCATAATTAAGTAGATGTAAAAAGAGGAGGCTGAGCTTCCTCTTTTTGAGTAATTCAAAAGAAACAGGTAGAAATCTTTCATTCTACCTGTTTTTATTTATAGTCAATTGAAACAAGAACAAGACAAAA
>NZ_KV807754.1:0-1209 GCF_001812125.1 Streptococcus sp. HMSC071D03 | reverse complement strand
GGATTTACCCACTACAGAAATTATAGAGCCGTTTAAACTGGTTCTTTTCTTTTGCAAGGTATCAGTTGATAAAAGTATCATTCTGCTTTATAATGAAGAAAAACGGAGGAAATTGCCATGAAATACATTCCATTTGGTCAAGAGAAAAGAGAATTGTCCGAAATCGTTCTAGGCATGATGCGAATCAGTGACAAGTCGGTTAAAGAGGTTGAGGAGTTGGTTGAAACAGCCCTATCTGTAGGAATCAATGCCTTTGACTTGGCAGATATCTACGGTGGTGGTCGTTGCGAAGAATTACTGGGTCAAGTGTTAAAGCATCGTCCTGACCTGCGAGAAAAGATGTGGATCCAGTCCAAGTGTGGCATTCGCATAGAAGAATTTACCTATTTTGATTTTTCAAAAGATTATATTTTAGAATCAGTAGACGGGATTCTAAAAAGATTGCAGGTTGATTATCTAGATAGCTTGCTTCTCCATCGTCCAGATGCTTTGATGGAAGCTGATCAAGTGGCTCAAGCCTTTGAAATTCTACACAAATCAGGTAAAGTTCGAGACTTCGGTGTGTCCAATCAAAATCCTATGATGATGGAATTGCTGAAGAAAGAAGTCAAACAACCTTTATCTATCAATCAATTACAGCTAAGCGCAGCTTTCACGCCAGGATTTGAATCAGGTTTCCATGTCAATATGGAAGGTGATAAGGCAGCTTTGCGTGATGGTAGCGTCTTTGAATACTGCAAATTAAACGACATGGTTATTCAGGCCTGGTCAGTCTTGCAATTCGGATATTTCAGAGGGAATTTTGTCGACAATGAGAAGTTCCAACAACTAAACCAAGTCCTCAATCGATTAGCCTTAAAATACGGTGTGAGCCCATCAGCTATTGCTATCACTTGGGTATTACGCTACCCAGCTAAGATGCAGGCAGTAGTAGGAACCACCAATCCTAAGCATTTAATAGAGGCAAGCCAAGCAAGTCATGTTAACCTAACTCGAAAAGAATGGTATGAGATTTACCTAGCAGCTGGGAATGATTTGCCATAGGAAAAAATGCATTTTAAGAAATCACAGTCAAAAAGCCGTTGAAAAACGGTTTTTTGTTGTTTATAATTTACCTTGATAGTTTTTAAGCAATATAGTAAAATGAGGGAAATATAGTCAATTGAAACAAGAATAAGACAAAAGAGCCTCGAAAAAAGTACTACAACT
>NZ_KV807753.1:70548-98565 GCF_001812125.1 Streptococcus sp. HMSC071D03 | reverse complement strand
GGATTTACCCACTACAGAAATTATAGAGCCGTTTTTTAAACACCTGATATTATGCGTTTTTCTGATTTTAAAGAATTTTATCCAGTCTACTTCTATCTTTTTATAAAGATGAATCGTTCATTATCAAATTCTACAGCTAACTCGTATTTCCCATCTTCATTTTGAAGGATGTAACCTAATAAGACTAAACTATCAACAAAGATATCACGTCGTTTCTGCATGAGTTGATCTTTTTTGAGGAACTTGAGCAAAAAAGTAGTCATATACTTGAGAGCATACTCAGGATTGACATCCCCTAAAATTTCATACAGTCTCTGCTGATCATCGGTCAGCGGATACTGATGCTTGACTTTATAAAAATAATTAGACAAGGTCATCTTTTCCCTTGCAAAATCGGTGTACTCTTCTAGGATAGCTGCATTTGTTTGATTGCGCAATTCTGTCTTAAAATCTTTCTCCAGGATTTCTTGATAAACAGGACTATTATCTTTCACAAAGACTTCTTGGTCTAGTGCAAGAGATTCTGTAGATTCTAGAAAGGGAAGATTGAGATAATAGCGTTTGTTTTCTCTCAAAATCAAACCCGCTTTAATATATTCCTCCAAATACTTATCAACTGCAACTTCTGGAAAATGTGACTTAATCTCTCGCAAAATAACTTCATCATGCTGATCAAGATAGTCTACCAAATCTCTAAAGAATGGTTGTCGCGTCAAACGTGATGGATTAAAAATCTGAATCATGAAGATTCCTTTCTTTACAAACTAAAAGTGGTGATGTTGCTAATTGACTCGGGTTAGTGCCAGGCTGATTCAGAGGTACAGGAAGCCCCAAATCTCGATAATATTCTCTCCAGAAATCACTGATTTCCTGTGTATTATCCCCAAACTTCATGGGAATGGTCTCAAAAATAGGAAGAATGTCTGCGATATATTGGGAACAATAGAAACCCTCCCCATCAGGATAAAAAGAAAAATTATAAGGAGCTCCTAGGTGTTGGTCTGCTCTTTTCTTTACCTTTTGAATATCTATCTGTGGATAACTATAGATATCATACAGACAATCTGATTCGAAGAAATCTCTTGGTTCCTGACAAACAACACCAGCTTTCCCACTAGCATGATAAACCTGTCCGTCCAAAAAGATGGCCACATGGCTATAGTGACCAGTAGATTCCTGGATTGCCTGTCCTATATCCGAATCATCTTTCGCAAAAATCAAATCGCCATTTTCTAACATACTTCTCTCCTAGCAAAAAAGGAGCCGAAACTCCTTTTTAACAATGGGTTTCCCCATCTATCATTATGCATTAAAGCTTTCTGTCAATTGAGGTACAACTTGTTTCTTACGTGAAACAGCACCTGGAAGGAAAGCATGGTTGTTTTCAAGTTTGAAGTTGAAAGCTACTTCTACCTTGTCCATATTTGCACCAAGTGCAAGAATTTCTGAGTTTGAGTTGACGATGTCTGTAATCATCAAGACAAAGTCAGAGTAGCCGTTTGCTGCGTTTGTGGCTTGGATAGCTGCTTCGATTTCAGCTTGGCGTTCCAATACTTCAGCAATATCAACTGTATTCACTTGGGCAACACGTACGTTGTTACCGTTCAATTCAAAAGTCTTTGCATCGATGTCAATCAATTCTTCTGCTGACTTGCTTGCCAAGTTTGTACCAGCCTTGAGCATTGCAAGACCGTATTCTTCCAAGTTCACACCAGCCAATTCAGCCAATTCTGGAGCAATGACTTTATCTGTTAGGTGTGTTGTTGGTGATTTCAAAAGAAGAGTATCTGAAATCAAACCTGAAAGCATCAAACCTGCAATTTCTTTTGGCACAGCTACACCATGTTCTTTGAACATGCGGTAAACGATAGAAGATGCTGATCCAACAGGCTCCAAACGCATGTAGAGTGGGCTTGCAGTTTCAAAATTAGCCACACGGTGGTGATCCACCACACCATAAACTTCAACTTCAGCAATATCTGAAACCGATTGTTGGAATTCATTGTGGTCAGTCAAGATAACTTGTTCTGCACCTTCCGCTTTAGCAGATGTGATCACGCGTGGTGCTTCCACACCAAAATAGTTCAAGACGAAAGCTGTTTCTTCATTTGGAGTTCCAAGAGCCACCGCTTCTGTATCCAAACCATAAGCTTCTTTTGCAAGATAAGCAAAAGCAACAGATGAACCAATAGCATCTGAGTCTGGATTTTGGTGACCAAATACTAGAATCTTAGACATGATAATACCTCGTTTCTTTATTCACTCTATTGTAGCATTTTTTTCAATTTTTGACAAAAGTAAGAGGAGTCAAAGAACTCCTCACTAGATCTCGAAAATATTGGCTAAATTCCTATCTTGATTGTCATTTAGATAGCTTACTTTCTGCAGACGTGTCTTGCGTTTAAAAAGAGCTTCGGCTGACATGGCTTCTTCTTTACTATCGAAACCTTCTACATAGATAAGTTTTACTGGCAACCGAGCTCGTGTGTACTTAGCTCCCTTACCACTATTGTGAACGGCGATTCTTTTTTTGACATCCGTTGTATAGCCAGTATAGTAGGAACTATCCCGACACTCAACCACGTACATATAGGCCTTATGAACCATAATAGATCTCTTGAATTTCTGGTGTATAAGTGCCATCACTATTATGAACAATAAGTGGTGGTAAAACCTTAAAACCACTAGTGGAGCCGTCCTTGATAGCCTCGATCAAAAGCATATTGGCTTCTTTCTCCCGTTTAGGGTAAACAAATTGCAGACGCTTTGGAGCCAAATTGTGTTGTTGAAGCGTTTCTAAAATATCTAACAATCGATCAGGACGATGGACCATGGCTAAACGCCCATTGGATTTGAGAATACTTTGGGCACTACGGCAGATTTCCTTAAGATTGGTCGTAATTTCGTGCCGAGCCAACAAATAGTGCTCACTCTCGTTCAGATTAGAATTTGGGTCCACCTTAAAATAGGGAGGGTTGCATAAAATCAAATCAACCTTACTCCCCTGAATGTAAGCAGGCATATTTTTCAAATCATCACAAATGACCTGCATCTGTTCTTCCAAGCCATTTAATCGGACTGACCGGTCTGCCATATCCGCCAATCGTTCCTGGATTTCAACAGACAGAATTTTCGCCTTAGTACGACTACTGGCAAAAAGTCCAACAGCTCCATTACCCGCACAAAAATCCACTATCAAGCCATTTTTAGGAAAGCGAGGAAAGCGTGACAAAAGTACACTATCCACCGAATAGCTGAAAACCTCTCTATTTTGAATAATCTTGATATCTGTAGAAAAGAGCTGATTGATTCTCTCTCCTGATTTTAATAATTCTTCTACCATACTTCTATTATAACAAACTATATTAATATTTCAAGAGAGAAAAAATCAATTAAGACTTTTTCTTATTTAGATTAGAGATAGCTTCCTTGGTCCAGATAGGCATCATGCGAGCCAAAGGAGCAAATCCGTATTTGACACGGTCACTTGAAAAACGTCTCCGTCTCGGTAATTGATGTTTCTCTTCTTCCAAAGTCCGAATAGAAAGACTTGCTTTCCCTGTATACTCGTCCAAATCGACAACCTGGACTTGAACTTCTTCACCGATTTTCAGTACATCATAGATATTCTCAATAAATCCTGTACGAATTTCAGAAATATGAATCAAGCCTGTGATACCAGTCTCTAACTCCACAAAGGCTCCATAAGACTGAATCCCTGTAATTCGCCCTGTTAGCTTATCACCTATTTTCATCCTAGTCCTCGATTTCAATCGTTTCGATAACGACATCTTCAACTGGCTTGTCCATTGCACCTGTTTCTACACCTGCAATTGTATCCAGAACTTCATAAGAAGCTTCATCCGCAAGTTGACCGAATACAGTATGACGACGGTCTAGATGAGGAGTTCCACCTTGTTCTGCATAAATCTCCGCAATTGGCTCTGGCCAACCACCACGAGCAATTTCTTTCTTAGAATATGGCAAGTGTTGATTCTGCACGATAAAGAACTGGCTACCGTTGGTATTTGGTCCAGCATTGGCCATAGAAAGGGCTCCACGGATATTGTAAAGTTCTTCTGAAAATTCGTCTTCAAATGACTCACCATAGATAGATTCGCCACCCATACCAGTACCAGTTGGATCTCCACCTTGAATCATAAAGTCCTTGATAATACGATGGAAAATCACACCATCATAGTAACCGTCTTTAGACAGAGCAATAAAGTTGGCAACTGTTTTTGGTGCATGCTCAGGGAAAAGCTTAATACGCAACTCTCCATGATTGGTCTTAATGGTCGCAAGAGGACCTTCTACTGTTTCAATGTCTACCTGTGGGAAATGCAATTCTTTTTCTACCATACCAAATCCTTCTAAAGCATCAAAAATGCCATCTTCTTCTAATGTTTTTGTAATATAATCTGCTTTTTCTTTGATTTTATCATGAGCAATTCCCATGGCAACGCTGATTCCAGCATAATCAAAGAGTTCCAAGTCGTTGAGCCCATCTCCAAAAACCATGACGTTCTCTGGTTTCAAACCTAGGTGTTCCACAACCTTTTCCACCCCCGTCGCTTTGGAGCCTGAAATCGGCACAATATCAGACGAATGTTGATGCCAGCGTACCATACGCAAAGTCGATGCTAAACTTTCAGGCAAAGTCAGGTCATCTCCCTGATCCTCAAAAGTCCACATCTGATAGATGTCTTCTTTTTTATAAAAATCAGGATCAACATCCAAGTCAGGATAAATTGGATCAATGGCCTCACTAATCAACTCAGTTCTAGTGGAGAGTTTAGCAGTATGACTACCAACTAAACCATAGTCAATCCCCACTTCCTTAGTCCAAGCAATATAGCTTTCAACCTTATCTTTTGAGATTTTGTTACTATCAATCACATTGCCTTTTTTATCCTCAATATAGGCACCATTCAGAGTAACAAAAAAGTCAGGTTTAAGTTCGCGAATCTCTGGCACGACACCAAAAATTCCACGTCCAGTCGCAATGCCCGTTAATATTCCTTTCTCACGCAATTGTTTAAAGACTGTTGGAATAGTACTTGGAACAAAACCTGTCTTTGAATTGCGTAAAGTATCATCTATATCAAAAAAGATAATCTTAATCTTCTTAGCCTTGTATCTTAATTTGGCATCCATTATAATACCTCCTTCAATTCACTCTTTCCATTATACCATAAAGTAGAGAAATCCCACATCCCAATAAAATCCTTGTCTCTTATCCAAATTCCTTTACTAGATACAAAACTAAATCATCATTATTTTGGCTAGTTGCATTCATTTCCAAGGGTTGATTTCGATACCAGACACCTGTCCCATCTGGAATGTAGCCCCGTCTGATATACAATCTCTGGGCAGGGCCATAGCCTAAGTGCAAACCTACACCAAGAGTGACCTTACTCGAAACAAACTTGACTCGTTTTTCTGCTTCTTCTAGCAGTTGATTCCCAATCCCTTGATTTCGAAAAGGCTCAAACACATTAAAATCTGATAATTCTGGATAGACTTCTGCAAAAGGACCATGTTTAGCAGAGGGCAAAATGGTAACGTAGCCCGCTACAGCACCACCAATCTCTGCAACTAAGACTTCTCTCTCCCCACTTTCCTATTCCAGAAAATATCTAGCCAAAATTTCCTCTCTACCAGGCCAACCTTGATTCATAAATCCATGAGATAAGGATTCAATATCAGACTTAATCATATTTCTAATCGTACAATTCATCTTTGACTTACCCACCTTTGCTCTTTCTATTACCATTATATCACGCCAAAGTCAGAAAAAACTATCTCGTGAAAAAAGACCCACCTGGGTCTGAAAAATAGGTCCACTCGGAACTCAACTCGCTATCCCATTTCCATGCTCGTGAAAAAAAGACTCGTCGGGGTCTTAATTCGCTTTCTTGTTTTCAAGCTCATGAAAAAGAGGTCCACTGGACCCAAACTCGCTCTCTCATTTCAAGGCTCGTGAAAAAAAGACCCAACCGGGTCTGAAAAAGAGGTCCCCCGGACCTCTTTTTTAATCTTCGTTTACGAAAGGCATCAAAGCCATTACGCGAGCGCGTTTGATAGCTGTTGTTACTTTACGTTGGTTTTTAGCTGAAGTTCCTGTTACACGACGAGGAAGGATTTTCCCACGTTCTGAAACGAAACGGCTAAGAAGCTCAGTATCTTTGTAATCAACATATTCAATTTTGTTTGCTGCGATGTAATCAACTTTTTTACGGCGTTTGAATCCGCCACGACGTTGTTGAGCCATGTTTTTTCTCCTTTATAGTATTAATTGTCCATTAGAATGGTAAATCATCATCTGAAATATCCAAAGGATTTGTTGCTCCAAATGGATTTTCATCACGTGAAAAGTCTGGTACTGATTGAGTAGGTGCCGAATAGTTTGAACTTGGTGCTGAATAAGCTCCACCAGTATGTCCTTCACGCACACTACGGCTTTCCAACATTTGGAAATTCTCAGCCACGACTTCCGTCACGTAGACACGTTGTCCTTGCTGGTTATCGTAACTACGAGTCTGAATACGGCCTGTCACCCCGATAAGTGAGCCTTTTTTAGCCCAATTAGCAAGATTCTCAGCCTGTTGGCGCCACATAACGACATTGATAAAATCAGCCTCACGTTCGCCATTTTGACTCTTAAATGTACGGTTTACTGCAAGAGTAAAAGTCGCAACTGCTACATTTGATGGGGTATAACGCAACTCAGCATCACGAGTCATACGCCCTACAAGTACAACATTGTTAATCATAATCTACCTTCTTACGCGTCAGTTTTGACGATCATGTGACGAAGAATGTCAGCGTTGATTTTTGAAAGACGGTCAAACTCTTTAAGAGCTGCATCATCATTTGCTTCAACGTTAACGATGTGGTAAAGTCCTTCGCGGAAATCTTGGATTTCGTATGCAAGACGACGTTTTTCCCATGTTTTTGATTCAACAACAGTTGCACCGTTGTCAGTCAAGATAGAGTCAAAACGTGCTACCAAAGCGTTTTTCGCTTCTTCTTCAATGTTTGGACGAATGATATAAAGAATTTCGTATTTAGCCATTGATATGTTCCTCCTTTTGGTCTAATGACCCCAAGACATTGCAAGGGGTAAGTGAGGTTTGCTCACAATAAATTATTATACTAGAAAAAAATTTTTTTCGCAAGTAAAAACTGCTTCTATTTTATTTTTTACAGTTTTTTTGCAGAAGTTTGTGTGATTTCTTCAACCTGAATATTCTCAGATTCAAATTTCTGTTTAAAGGTAGCTAGATCAACCGTTCCCTCAATTTGAACTTCGATAACAATCTTACCATCTTTACGTGGAATATTAACAGTATGAGAGATATTAAGATTTTCCTCAACGATTAAAGAAACAATCTTACCAAGTACCCCAACTTCATTTTCTGTGATAAAACGAACACGGATTCCCTCTTCGCCATAACCAGAAATTTCAAGAAATGCTCTGAATACATCACGGTCAGTAATGACACCATAGACTTGTTCATTATCAATAACTGGCAAGATTCCAATCTTATTTTTCAGCATAAGATAGGTTGCATCTTCCAAACTTGCATAACCGGAGACAGTTACAACATTACGAATCATGACGTCTTTTACTTTTGTTTTATTGAGCAAGTAATTCATCTCAAAGATTGAAAGACTCGTTGCTTTTGATGGACTGGCTTCAGCAATTGTTCCTTCTGTTACTAAACCAACTAATTTATCATTTTCAATAACAGGAAGACGATGCAAACCTTGTTCGCGCATCAAGTCTGCTGCATGTGCTACAGTCGTATCTGGACTAATATATACGACCTTTCGTGTCATAAAATCTTTAACTGCCATAGGAACTCTCCTTTATGTTTATAGCTTTATTATACACTTTTTACGAAAATCAATCAAACGCTTTCATTTCTTTTTCAAGATTCTGAAAACTCTGAAATACTATAAAAAGAGCCCCTATATTAGGGCCCTCAATCTTATGATTGTGTAATTTGTTTGGTAATCTTTCCTGCAGACTAAAACAATCCACTGGATTTGATGATTCCCAAGCAATCTCTATCCGCCGACTAAAACAATCCACTGGATCTGATGATTGCCAAGCAATCTCTATCTGCCGACTAAAAAGGTCCCCCAGACCTTTTTAGCCACCTAGATATGCTTTTCTGACTTCGTCTGATGCTGCGAGCTCTTTACCTGTTCCTGATAGGACAATCTTTCCTGTTTCCAGTACATAGCCTCGATCTGCGATGGCAAGTGCTTTATTGGCATTTTGCTCGATCAAAAGAACGGTCGTACCTTGCTTTTGAATATCTTGGATGATATCAAAAATTTCTTGGATAAAAATTGGAGCAAGCCCCATTGATGGTTCATCTAAGAGAAGAAGTTTAGGTGTTGACATAAGCGCACGTCCCATAGCAAGCATCTGCTGTTCACCACCTGATAGGGTAGCTGCATCTTGGTTTTTACGTTCTTCTAAACGCGGGAAACGAGAGAAGACTTTCTTCAGATTTGCTTGATTTTCTTCACGATTTTTCTTAAGGAAGGCTCCCATTTCCAAGTTTTCCATAACTGTCAAACCAGGGAAGACATGTCGTCCTTCTGGTACTTGTGAAAGACCTGATGCCACAATTTTCTGAGCTGGTGTCTTTTGAATTTCTTGTCCTAAAAATTCAATCCGACCAGAACTTGGACGAACAAGGCCTGATAAGGTACGAAGGATGGTTGTTTTACCAGCACCGTTTGCACCGATAAGGGAAACAACTTCTCCTTCATTTACTTCAAAGCTCACATCACGTACAGCTTGAATCATACCATAGTGTACTGAGAGGTTTTCAACTTTTAACATAGACATTAGGCTTCACCTCCAAGATAAGCTTCGATAACACGTTTATTACTCTTGATTTCATCTGGTGTCCCGTGAGCAATCAAACGACCGTACTCAAGAACATAGATACGCTCCGTAACTTCCATAACCAAGTTCATATCATGTTCAATCAGCATAATAGTAATCTTGAATTCATCCTTAATACGACGAATCAACTCAGTTAATTCTGCAGTTTCTTGTGGATTCATACCCGCTGCAGGCTCATCCAAGAAGAGGATTTTAGGTTCTGTAGCAAGAGCACGAACAATCTCTAAGCGACGTTGTTGACCATAGGCTAAATTTTTAGCTAGAGTTTCAGCATCTCCATCCAAGTCAAAGATTTTTAGTAATTCTAAGGCTTTAGCTTTCAATTCTTTTTCATTCTTATAAAAAGCTGGTAAGCGCAAGAAACTTGCAAAAACATGTTGTTTATGATGATTGCTAAATGCAATCAGAACGTTATCCAAAACTGTCAAGTCCTTAAAGAGGCGGATATTTTGGAAGGTACGCCCTAAACCAAGAGATGCGATTTTATAGGGTTGCTTGCCATTTAACAAGTGACCATCCAAGGTTACTGTCCCTTCGCTTGGTTCATAAACACCTGTCAACAAGTTGAAGAGGGTTGTTTTCCCAGCACCATTCGGTCCAATCAAACCAACAAGTTCACCTTCGTTCAATTCGAGAGTGACGTCCCCAACGGCTGTCAGACCGCCAAAATGTTTGGTTAAATTTTTTACTTCAAGCAATGCCATTAGTTTTGTCCCTCCTTCTTACCTTTTTTAAAGAGACGTGATAGGCTCAATTCCCAAGTCCCAAGAAGACCACCTGGTCTGAAGATCATAACAAGTACTAAGGCCAAAGCATAGATAATCATACGAACGCTGGCCACGTCTTGAAGGAGCATGTTCAAGATTCCAAGCACGATTGCAGCAACAATTGCCCCCGTAATGGATCCTAAACCACCAAATACAACGATAATCAATACATTGATAGAGTTGATGAACGTATAATCTTTTGGTACGACTGATCCGATAAATCCTGACTGAAGACTACCAGCGATACTTGCAGTAACAGCACCAAAAACAAAAGCGATGATTTTAATTTTTGTAGTATTCACCCCTACTGACTCAGCAGCAATCTCATCTTCACGAACTGATAAGGTTAAACGTCCGATAGGACTACGAAGGAAATTGAGAGTAGCAATCGTTGTAATCACAGCAAAGAAATATACCATTTGCCAAGTTGTAAAGTTAGGAATCCCCAAAATACCAGCAGCACCGTTTGTAAGGCTTCCACCATTAATAATGAAGATACGAATAATTTCAGCAACACCAAGTGTCGCAACCGCAAGATAATCCCCTTTCAAGCGTAGGGTAGGAATTCCAACGACCAAGGCAACCAGACCAGCAATGATAGCACCGAGCAACATAGCTCCAAAGAATGCACCATAGGTTGGAGACTTTGATCCGATAATGGCTGCTGCATAGGCACCAATAGCCATAAATCCAGCATGTCCAAGTGAAAACTGACCAGAGAACCCAACGATAAGGTTAAGACCTACTGCTAGAATAATGTTGATACCGATTTGTTCAATAATCTGAATATGGAAAAGATTCAAGACTCCTACAGAAACCAATAGGCTAATCAAACCATATCCAAGCAACAAAAGGAATAACCATAGAATATTAACTTTTAAATTTTCTTTCATTGTTTACACCTTCTCTTTCACATTCTTACCGAGGATACCAGCTGGGCGAACAATCAAGATTAAGAGCAAGATTCCATACACGATGGCATCACGGAAATCTGACATTCCGAAGGCGGTAGCAAATGTCTCCAAAAGACCAATAACAAAGCCACCCAGAGCTGCACCAGGGATAATTCCGATACCACCAAGAACGGCAGCCACGAATGATTTTATACCCGGAGTCATTCCCATCAATGGTTCAAGAGAGTTATAGTAAAGCGCAATCAAGACACCCGCTGCACCAGCTAGAGCTGAACCCAATGCAAAGGTGAAACTGATTGTACGGTTCACGTTAATCCCCATCAGCTGAGCAGCATCACTATCTACAGAAACAGCACGCATAGCTTTCCCCATCTTGGTTTTTTGTACGATGAGTTGTAGAAGAACCATCAAAACAAGTGAGACAGTCAAAATCAACAATTGAATATTTGTTAGACTGATTGGTCCCAAGTCATAACGCACTGTTTGGATTGCTTGAGGGAAGGCACGTGTGTTGGCACCTACCAGATAGACCATTCCATACTCCAGTAAGAAGGATACCCCGATAGCTGTAATCAATACAGAGATTCGAGTTGAATGACGTAATGGACGATAAGCTAGGAACTCAATGATAACACCGAGAATTGCTGTACCGATCATCGATAAGATCAAGGCAACAAAGAAATTTAATTGCAAGGAATTAATCAAAAAATAACCCATGAAAGCACCCATCATGTAAATATCACCATGGGCAAAGTTAATGAGCTTGATAATTCCATAAACCATAGTATAACCTAGGGCTAGTAGCGCATAGACACTACCCAAGATTAGACCATTGACAAGTTGTTGAAGCATATGGTTCACTCTTTCTAATTATTATTTTTAGGATTTTTATAAAAAAATAATCCTTTCATAAACACCGAAACAGGGAGTGAGTAAAAGCTCATTCCCCATTTACAATATCTATAATTATGGTTTTACGACTTCTGCTGCTTCAACCTTACCATTGTTCATGGTCATCATGTAAGCAGTTTTGACTGTGTTGTGGTCTGCATCGAAACTTGTTTGACCAGTTACACCTTCAAAGTCTTTTGTTTTAGCAAGGTTATCCTTGATTTCACCAGAGTTTTTAGCACCTTTTGCCGCGTTTGCTACAAGGTGAACTGAATCATAAGCCAAGGCTGCAAATGTTGAAGGATCTTCGTTGTATTTTGCACGATAAGCTTCAAGGAAGGCTTTTGCTTTTGCTGAAACTTCTACAGTAGTTGAGAAACCTGAGATAAAGTAGATATTTGATGCACGTTCAGCAGTTGCTTGTTGTACAAACTCTTCACCGTTGAATCCATCACCGCCAATGATTGGTTTATCAATTCCCATACCACGAGCTTGGTTTACAATCTTACCAGCTTCTGTGTAGTAACCTGGTAATACGATTGCATCAAAGTCTTTATCTTTGATTTTTGTCAAAGCTGCTTGGAAGTCAGTATCACCTGATACAAACGTTTCATCTGCTACGATTTCACCTGAGAATGAATCACGGAATGATTTTGCAATTCCTTTAGCGTAGTCGCTTGAGTTATCAGTATACAAAACAACTTTCTTAGCGTTCAACTTGTTTGTAACATAGTTAGAAATGATTTTTCCTTGGAAACTATCTTGGAAAGTTCCGATAAAGAGGTAATCTTGACCTTTAGTCAATCCATCTTGAGTCGCACTTGGCGAAATCAATGGAACACCTGCTTTTGTAGCGTTCGCTACCGCAGCTGCAGTTGCACCAGATGTCGCAGGTCCTACGATTGCTGATACTTTAGATTGGGTTACAAGGTTAGTTGTAACTGAAGCTGCCTCAGCTGTTTCAGACTTGTTATCTTTATCAACTACTTCGATTTGTTTTCCATCGATACCACCTGCGGCATTGATTTCATCAACGGCAAGTTGGGCACCTTTTTGTTCAGATGTTCCGTAGGCAGCTACGGCACCAGTTTCTTCGAAGTTAAATCCGATTTTGATTGTCTTTTCATCTACTGAGTTACCAGCAGCGTTTGACGCTCCAGACTTCACTTCTCCGCAGGCTGCAAGAAGTGCTACACTTGCAAGCGCCACAAACGATAGGGCAAATTTTTTCTTCATCTTTTTGTCTCCTTATTTCTTAAATAAATAGCATGTTAAGAATATACCGAATTATCAGAAAATTGTCAACACATTTATCTAAATTTTTACATGATAACGTTTTCGTTATTTCTGTAGAGACTACCAACAAAGGGAGTTTCCAATTCTTGGATATGACATTGTCTCACTTTTTTGACAAATTTCTCTTTTCCTAAACGGCTAACCAGTTCTTCCACTTCTTCTGTTGGGACATAAAGTTGCAGATAACGGTGTTTTTTAGAGTGGTAACAAATATCACCATAATTATCGAGTTTTTTTGCATCACGATTATAGTATAGGTAGATAATCAGACCAGACCGATTCTCTTTTTGAAACATATTACAACTTCCTTCTAACAATCTTCTTACCATTATATCAAAAAAAGCAAACTCAGTCGAGTTTGCTTCAAAAGATTAATTCAAAGAATTATTAGCCATGATTTCATCAATGAAACCATATTCAAGTGTTTCTTGAGCGCTCATCCAGTAATCACGTTCAGCATCTGCATGGATTTGCTCAACTGATTTACCAGAATTATCTGCAAGAATTTGCTCCAAAGTCTTACGAGTTTTAAGCAAGTGCTCAGCAGCAATAGCCATATCTGTTTGCTGTGTACCACCACCTGTACCACCCATTGGTTGGTGAATCATGTACTCTGCATTTGGAAGCATGAAGCGTTTGCCCTTAGCACCACTTGATGCGATAATAGTTCCCATTGAGGCAGCCATACCCATAACAATCGTTTGTACGTCTGCTTTAATGAAATTCATAGTATCTACAATTGCTAAACCAGCTGAAACTGATCCACCTGGTGTATTAACATAGAGGTAGATATCTTTAGTGCTGTCTTGAGCATCCAAGAAAAGCAATTGGGCGATAACTGAATTGGCCATATTGTCTTCAACTGGACCTGTCAGCATGATGATGCGGTCTTTCAAAAGACGAGAGTAGATATCGTAGGAACGTTCCCCACGACTTGTTTGTTCAATTACTACAGGAATCATTGATTTCTCCTTTTGATCTTTTTAATGAATAGATCACTACTGATAATGAAGCTATTATACCCCATTGGTCAAAAAAGGTCAATTTTTTAATTTGATCAAATCCTAGATTGGATTCTTATTTAGTACCGAACAAGCGGTCACCAGCATCTCCAAGACCTGGAACGATGTATCCATTTTCGTTCAAGCGTTCATCCAAAGCTGCTGTAAAGATTTCTACATCTGGGTGAGCTTCTTGAAGAGCTTTTACACCTTCTGGAGCAGATACAAGGCAGACAAATTTAATGTTTGAAGCGCCACGTTTTTTGAGGGAATCAACAGCAAGGATAGCTGAACCACCTGTCGCAAGCATTGGGTCAACAACAAAGATTTGACGTTGGTCGATATCTTCTGGTAATTTTACCAAGTATTCAACAGGTTGAAGAGTTTCTTCATCACGGTACATACCGATATGTCCAACCTTAGCAGCTGGAACCAAGCTCAAGAGACCGTCAACCATACCGATACCAGCACGCAAGATTGGTACAATTGCTAATTTTTTACCTGTCAATTGTTTTTGAACGGTTTTAGTAATTGGTGTTTCAATTTCCACATCTTCAAGCGGAAGATCACGAAGCACTTCATAGCCCATCAACATAGCGATTTCATCAACTAATTCACGAAATGCTTTAGTAGAAGTGTCTGTGCGACGCAAGATTGACAATTTATGTTGGATTAGTGGATGATCGATAACTTCAATTTTTCCCATTTTCTGAATTCCTTCTTTCAATTTATTCTTCTTATTATATCAAAAAATGGTTTAAAAATCCTTCTAAACCATCTTTTTTTTAATTTTTAAATCAAGTTAGCTTCTTGAAGAGCTGCTTGTACTGTCTCAAGTGGTAAATGGGTCAACTCTGTCCCTTTTTCACGATAGAGATACTGGGCGTAGTCGTCCATACGGTACTGATTAATATAAACGACACGTTCACAACCTACCTGAAGCAATTGCTTGGTACAGTTGAGGCATGGAAAATGTGTAACGTAGGCTGTAAATCCTTTTGGAACGCCACGTTCGGCTCCTTGTAGTATAGCATTTACCTCTGCATGAAGAGTGCG
Organism: Streptococcus sp. HMSC071D03; assembly: GCF_001812125.1. NCBI lineage: Bacteria > Bacillati > Bacillota > Bacilli > Lactobacillales > Streptococcaceae > Streptococcus > Streptococcus sp. HMSC071D03. The sequence continues at coordinate 83,708 of NZ_KV807753.1, read as the reverse complement.
AACACAGTGACCCTCAATCACCAAACAGTCATGGTCAATACAGTGCTCTGTTCCTGATACAGAACCATTGTATCCTGTTGAAATCACCTTATTATCCTTGACTAAAACAGCTCCTACCTTAGCGCGTTTACAGGTTGAACGATTGGCAATCAATAGAGCTTGAGCAGCAAAATACTCATCCCAAGCCAGTCTTTTTTCTGTCATAACTTCTCTTCTCCTGATCTATTTTTTGAAAAATGGTAGGCGTAAATCTGCAATTTTTTCAGCAGGAACCTTCATTCCATCCTTGATCCATTTAAGCAAAACTGATACGATGGCAGAACTCCAAAAAGAATGCAGGTAAGAGCTGACTCCTTTTGATTTTCCATAGTATTTTTCTAAAAATTCTTGCATGGCTTGCACAAAGATTTTTTCCAAGTGGTAGTCCAAGGCAAGCTGAATAACTTTAGCCTCTTTCTTGGCTTCTCTAAAGAGGCGAACCCAAACCAGATAGAGGTCCGTTTTAACATCGTAATGGCTCAATTGCTCCATAATGTTATGGACGCTTCGTTTAAAGACACTTTCTAAAATCTCTTCTTTGGAGTCATAGTTTCGATAAAAGGCTGCACGGGAGACTCCAGCTCGTTTGACCAATTCGGAAATGCTAATCTTTGTCAATTCCTTTTTCTCCAAAAGTTGCAAGAGAGCTGTTTCGATAGCTTCTCTAGTCAGTAAATTGGATTCTTGATTGGATTTTATGAGATTTTCAAGTGAATTTTCAGAAATTCTTCGTTCGGCCATAACACTTCCTTTCTACTTGTGACAACAGAGTGACGAGACTTTTGTTTTAAGCACTTTCATGATATAATTGTAGAAAAAGACAGAACCTTTGTCAATGTATAAGTGACAAAGATGGAGAATTTCTATGACTTGGAAGATTGTGGCAGATTCTGGTTGTGATTATCGTCAATTACCTACTCCTGCGATTGACACTGAATTTGTAAGTGTTCCTTTAACCATTCAAGTGGCTGATCAAGTCTTTATTGACGATGCTAGTCTTGATATTGACAAAATGATGGAAACCATGTATGCAACTTCTGAAGCTTCAAAATCAGCTTGTCCTAGCCCTGATGATTACTTGCGAGCATTTGAAGGGGCAAAACATATTTTTGTAGTGACCATTACCGGAACTCTTTCTGGTAGTCAAAACAGCGCTCAATTAGCTAAGAATCTCTATCTCGAAGAACATCCTGATACTCAGATTCATGTTATTGACAGCTTGTCTGCTGGTGGGGAAGTTGATCTAATCGTTGAGAAAATCAATGATTTGATTGACCAAGGACTTTCTTTTGAAGAAGTGGTTAATGCTATTACTGCTTACCAAGAAAAAACTAAGTTATTGTTCGTTCTCGCTAAGGTTGATAATCTGGTTAAGAATGGTCGCTTGAGTAAACTGATCGGTACAGTTGTTGGGCTCCTCAATATTCGTATGGTTGGGGAAGCAAGTGAAACTGGAACCTTGGAACTCCTCCAAAAGGCTCGTGGTGCTAAAAAATCTCTTCAAGCTACCTATGAAGAATTAATTAAAGCTGGCTATGCTGGTGGACGTATAGTCATGGCTCACCGCAGTAATGATAAATTCTGCCAACAGCTCTCTGAACGTGTGCGTGAAAAATTCCCACAAGCTGAAATCAAGATTATCCCAACCTCTGGACTCTGCAGTTTTTATGCAGAAGAGGGTGGACTCCTCATGGGATATGAAATTGACTAATTTATATAAGACAGAGGTCGGGATTCAATATCCCGACCTCAATTTTTATCAGCAATTATCTTTTCTACTGTAGCTGAGTAGACTTTTGTGGCTCTTTTCGGATCCACAAAACTATTTTACTGACAATTATATCTTGTCAATTCATAAGACTCAACAAACCACTGATTTATTAAAAATTCGTGGGACTAGGTAAGTAAAACTTGATCTATCGATTTCTGTCCCTCCGTCTTTTTTATGGTACAATACTTTTATGAAATATTTTGACACTATTGTAATCGGGGGAGGCCCGGCTGGTATGATGGCTACAATTTCAAGTAGCTTTTATGGGCAGAAAACACTTCTCATCGAAAAAAATCGAAAACTCGGAAAAAAATTAGCTGGTACTGGTGGTGGGCGCTGCAACGTGACCAACAATGGAACTCTAGATGACCTATTAGCTGGCATCCCTGGAAATGGCCGCTTTCTATACAGTGTCTTCTCCCAGTTTGATAACCATGATATCATCAACTTTTTTACTGAAAATGGCGTAAAACTCAAGGTCGAAGACCATGGCCGCGTCTTTCCAGCCAGTGACAAATCTCGGACCATAATTGAAGCTTTGGAAAAGAAAATTATTGAACTTGGTGGGCAAATTGCTACTCAAACAGAAATTGTTTCAGTTAAAAAGATAGACGACCAGTTTGTCCTGAAATCACCAGACCAGACCTTTACTTGTGATAAACTCATTGTCACAACAGGTGGAAAATCCTATCCTTCTACTGGCTCTACTGGTTTTGGTCATGAGATTGCTCGCCATTTCAAACACACTATTACCGAGCTTGAGGCTGCTGAAAGTCCATTGTTGACTGATTTCCCGCATAAGGCCTTGCAGGGAATTTCCCTAGACGATGTGACCCTAAGCTATGGCAAGCATGTCATCACTCATGACCTACTCTTTACCCACTTTGGTTTGTCAGGTCCTGCTGCGCTACGCATGTCTAGCTTTGTCAAGGGTGGGGAAATTCTCTCTCTAGATGTCTTACCACAACTTTCAGAAGGTGACTTAGTTGACTTTTTAGAAGAGAACCGTGAAAAGTCCTTGAAAAATGCCTTAAAAACTTTACTCCCTGAACGCTTGGCAGAATTTTTTGTCCAAGGATATCCTGAAAAAGTCAAACAACTAACTGAAAGAGAACGCGACCAACTTCTCCAGTCTATCAAGGCATTCAAAATCCCTGTGACAGGAAAAATGTCCTTGGCTAAGTCCTTTGTTACCAAAGGTGGTGTTAGTCTCAAGGAAATCAATCCTAAAACGCTGGAAAGCAAACTGGTTCCTGGCCTTCACTTTGCAGGAGAGGTCCTAGATATCAACGCCCACACGGGTGGATTTAACATCACTTCTGCCCTCTGTACTGGCTGGGTGGCAGGCTCAAACTTAATCTATAAATGATTTAGTATCTAAGGATGTTAGATAAGAAAGGAACTACTTTGGAACATATTATCTTACTAAGGGGAGTTACTCCTAATGGAAAAAATGCTATCCCTAAAATGTCTTATCTAGTAGATATCTTGATAGAAGCTGATTTTCAACACGTTCGAACCTATATTCAAAGTGGGAATATCATTCTTGAAAGTGACTTATCTCTGGAAGAAATACGAGAACAGGTTCACACTCTAATAAAGGAAAAAATTGGTGCTGATTTAAAATTGGTAATCAAGAACAAAAATGATTTTGCAAAAATTGTCCAAGAAAACCCATTTGGAAAACACTATCTTTTTGACCGAATACATGTGATCCTTTTTCAAAATGATATCCAAAGTCTACCATTAGAAAAATTGGATAGTGACTATGGTGAAGAAGAAATTTGTATCGGCAACCATTGTCTTTACCTCTATCTCCCTAGAACTGCAAAACGAAAAAAACTTAATACCAACTATCTTGAAAAGCTGTTCGACGTTGATCTGACCATGCGAAAGTTAAACGTGGTAGAAAAATTACTAACAAAATAGGAAAAATAATATGAGCAGAAGAGAATCAGTCGAATTTGTCAACATGTGTATGATTAAAAACGGAGACAAGGTTCTTGTCCAAGACCGAGTTAGTCCTAACTGGCCTGGCATTACTTTTCCTGGTGGCCATGTTGAACGTGGCGAATCCTTTGTCGATGCTGTCATTCGCGAAGTGAAAGAAGAAACTGGTCTGACCATTTCTAAACCCCAACTCTGTGGTATCAAAGACTGGTATGATGATGCAGATTATCGCTATGTTGTCCTCTTTTACAAAACAGAACACTTTACTGGTGAGCTCCAATCTTCAGACGAAGGAAAAGTCTGGTGGGAGGATTTTGAAAATCTATCTCATCTAAAATTAGCTACTGAGGATATGTCTGATATGCTTCGTGTTTTTCTCGAAGAGGACCTCAGTGAGTTCTTTTACTATAAGGATGGAGAAGACTGGTCTTACCAACTCAAATAACAGTAAATCGGCAGAGGTCACTCCGCCGATTTTATCTTATCTAATCTTCAAGCTAGGTCTGTGTCCTCCTACTAATACTCAATGAAAATCAAAGAGCAAACTAGAAAGCTAGCCGCAGGCTGCTCAAAGTACAGCTTTGAGGTTGCGGATAAAGCTGATGTGGTTTGAATGTGATTTTCGAAGAGTATAAATTTCTGTTACTGGCTTTGTCAGTTCTAGCTTAGTCTGTGGGTTTTATCGAGTTTGTGTGCTTACATAGTGAGCAATGACATCTGATGTGTACTGGGCTGTTCCCTGTCTAAACTTATCAATATTTTCCTTGAACTCTGGATTATAGACATAGCCTTTTCCGATATGACCAAAGACCTCAATAGAACAGTCAAATCCATAAGTACGAATAGCTTGCAAGAGTTTGCCTGCTTCTTCTTGGTTTTCAGATGCTGTTATCGGTAGACCGTCTTTGAGATTTTGAGCTAAGCTTTGAAAGACTTGATTAAAGGCTGTTTCAGCCTCATCCTCTCGTCCTTTTTGACGCTCAAGTGCTTGATCCATGACTTCTTGACCATACTTATCTACCGCCTCTTGGTGGTATTTTTGATTGTCCTGGTAGCTAAATCCAGTGAATTTTTCCTCAATAGTCATTTTTCTTTCTCCTTTTTGTTCTTGAATGGTTTTTTGTAAGGTTGAAATCAAGGTATCCAGATGTTGCCTCTCATGGGTTAAATAGTCCAACTGTCTAGTTAAATGTGACAATATATCTGTCGTATCTTCCTTCAATAGCTCTGCTATTTTTTCTAAAGAAAAGCCTAGATACTTGTAATAGAGGATAACCTGTAGTCGTTCTAGATCCTCTTGACTATAGGTTCGATAGCCATTTTCTGACTTTAATGGAACCAAAAGTCCAATCTTGTCATAATGGTAGAGGGTCTTGACGGAGACACCTGAAAGTTGCGCAGCTTCTTTGATATAGTACATGATTTCCTCCTCACATAAATAGTATATACCCTCCCCTTTGAGGAGAGTCAAGTATTTTATCATATTTTTTATGAAAATATGAAAATCGCTTTCTTGACAGACTTGAAAAATCATGATAGGATAATCAAGTCTATCAATCAAAGAATAAGCTCAAAAGAGCAATTGAGAGAAGGCTATTTGACAACTCAAGTAGCCTTTTATTATTTAGAAATAGATTGGAGTTTAACAATGTCTGAAAAATCGCAATGGGGCTCAAAACTGGGCTTTATCCTTGCATCTGCAGGTTCTGCTATTGGTCTTGGGGCCGTTTGGAAGTTCCCTTACATGACTGCTGCCAATGGTGGGGGAGGTTTTTTACTGGTCTTTCTCATCTCGACACTATTGATTGGATTTCCACTTCTCTTGGCTGAATTTGCCCTCGGTCGAAGTGCGGGCGTGTCAGCAATCAAAACCTTTGGAAAATTGGGTGATAACAAGAACTACAATTTTATCGGTTGGATCGGTGCCTTTGCACTTTTCATCCTCTTATCCTTTTACAGTGTTATCGGGGGATGGGTTTTAGTTTATCTAGGTATCGCTATTGCTAAAGCCTTCCAAGTTGGGATTAGCAGTGATTATGCCCAGCTCTTCACAGATATTATTTCTAATCCTTGGATTGCCCTTGGTTCTCAAGCACTCTTTATCTTCCTCAACATCTTTATCGTATCTAAGGGAGTTCAAAAAGGAATTGAAAGAGCATCGAAAGTTATGATGCCCCTGCTCTTTATCATCTTTGTCATTATCATCGGGCGCTCTCTAAGCTTGCCAAATGCTATGGAAGGGGTCGTTTATTTCCTCAAACCTGATTTTTCAAAACTGACAAGTTCTGGTTTCCTCTATGCTCTAGGACAGTCATTCTTTGCTTTGTCCCTCGGGGTTACGGCCATGTTGACCTATGCTTCTTACCTAGATAAGAAAACCAATCTGGTCCAATCAGGTGTGTCTATCGTTGCCATGAACATTTCTGTATCAATCATGGCAGGACTAGCTATTTTCCCAGCTATGTCAGCCTTCAATATCCAGTCTGAAGGTGGTCCTAGTCTCCTCTTTATCGTTCTACCCCAACTCTTTGACAAGATGCCTTTTGGAAGTATCTTCTATATTCTCTTTCTCTTGCTCTTCCTCTTTGCGACAGTCACTTCTTCTGTCGTTATGCTGGAAATCAATGTGGGTAATATCACCAATCAGGACAACAGTAAGCGTGCTAAATGGAGTGCTATTTTAGGAATCTTGACCTTTGTCTTTGGAATTCCTTCAGCCCTATCTTACGGTGTCATGGCGGATGTTCACATCTTTGGGAAGACCTTCTTTGACGCTATGGATTTCTTGGTTTCCAACCTCCTCATGCCATTCGGCGCCCTCTGCTTGTCTCTCTTTACAGGCTATATTTTCAAGAAGGTACTGGCAATGGAGGAACTTCATCTTGATGAAACACCGTGGAAACAAGGACTTTTCCAAGTCTGGCTCTTCCTTCTTCGTTTCGTCATTCCAATCATCATCATCGTGGTCTTCATCGCCCAATTTATGTAAATACAAAAAAGGACTTGAGTAATGAACTCAGGCCCTTTCTTTTTATGGATGACTAACAATCAATTCTAGACCTTGCCCTTCCAGAGTCCATGCTTCAACATCGCTTGGCAAGATAAAGTGGCTACCTTTTTGGATTGGATATTCCTTACCGTCTACAATGAGCTGACCTTGACCAGCCAAGACACTTAACAAGCTGTAATCAGCTGTTTTTTCAAAGTCAACTTTTCCAGTAATTTCCCACTTGTAAACTGCGAAGAATTCATTGGATACAAGGAGAGTTGAACGCAAATCATCTGCTTTAACAGTCACAGGACGGCTATTTGCAGGCTCACCAATATTTAAAACATCGATGGATTTTTCAAGATGAAGCTCACGCAAGTTGCCATTATCATCCTTGCGGTCAAAGTCATAGACACGGTAGGTTGTATCACTAGACTGTTGCGTTTCAAGAATCAAGATTCCCGCCCCGATAGCGTGCATGGTTCCACTTGGAACATAGAAGAAATCCCCAGCCTTAACAGGAACCTTTGTCAGCAAGGCATCCCAGTTCTTATCTTCGATTTGCTGACGGAGTTCTTCTTTTGACTTGGCATTGTGACCATAGATAATCTCTGAATCTTCATCCGCAGCTATAATATACCAGCATTCAGTTTTTCCGAGTTCGCCTTCATGCTCGAGTCCGTAAGCATCGTCTGGGTGAACTTGGACGCTGAGCCAGTCGTTGGCATCGAGGATTTTGGTCAAGAGTGGAAATACAGGCTCTGGACGATTGCCAAATAATTCACGGTGTTCCGCATACAAAGTAGCGAGGTCTGTTCCTTGATAGCGCCCATTGGCTACCTTAGACACTCCATTTGAATGAGCTGAGATGGCCCAGTATTCTCCGATTTTTTCATTTGGAATGTCGTAGCCAAACTCATCACGTAGTTTAGTCCCACCCCAGATTTTTTCTTGCATAACTGATTGTAAAAATAATGGTTCTGACATCTTATTCTCCTGTCTGATTTTTCTCCTATCATTATAGCAAAAAGCTAGGTCTAATTGAACTCTTTTTCAGATCTTATAAAGTAGGGAGAAGATTTTGTAAAAATAGTGAATAAATGTGTTCTACTCAATGCTTGCACCATTGCTGGCAATGACATCCTTGTACCAGTAGAAGGACTTCTTCTTGCTACGTTTGAGACTTCCATGATCTTCATTATCACGATCCACATAGATAAAGCCATAGCGTTTATTCATTTCGCCTGTTCCAGCTGAAACCAGATCGATACAACCCCAAGTCGTATAACCAAGCAAGTTAACTCCATCTTGGTAAATGGCATCTCGCATAGCCTTGATATGAGCTTCTAAATAATCAATCCGATAGTCATCTGCTACATAACCATTCTCATCCGGTGTATCAATAGCACCGAGGCCATTTTCTACGATGAACATAGGCTTTTGGTAACGATCCCAGATGGCATTGAGAGTGATACGAAGTCCTAATGGGTCAATCTGCCATCCCCATTCTGAGGATTCTAGATAGGGATTTTTGAGAGAGGCAAAAACATTTCCAGCTGTTAATTCTTTAACTTCTGGATCACCTGAGGCTACTCGACTTGCATAGTAAGAGAAGGAAACAAAGTCAACAGTGTAATTCTTCAACAAGTCTAGATCCTCTGCCGTCATTTCAATCTCAATCCCTTCACGCTCCCACTGCTTCTTGGCGTAGCTTGGGTATTCCCCACGCGCCTGAACATCAATGAAAAAGTAACTCTTGCGATCTTCCTCCATAGCAGCCCAGTAGTCTCTCGGATGGGCTGTGTTAGGATAATACTGCCCTGCTGCCAACATGCATCCCACCTTGTTTTCTGGGTCAATTTCGTGGGCAAGCTTAGTCGCCAGAGCTGAAGCTACCAACTCATGGTGAGCTGCTTGGTATTTGACTTGTTCTTGATTTTCACCTTCTTCAAAACAGAGACCAGCTCCCATAAAAGGTGCATGGAGAATCATATTAATTTCATTAAATGTTAGCCAGTATTTGACCAAGCCCTTATAACGGGTAAAGAGTGTGCGACAGAGATTCTCATAGAAGTCCAACATACGACGATTGCGCCAACCACCATATTCTTCAATCAAGTGCATAGGACAGTCGAAATGCGTGATAGTAACCAGAGGTTGGATTCCATACTTGTGGCACTCCTTAAATAAATCCTCATAAAAGGCTAGACCAGCTTCATTTGGCTCCGCTTCGTCACCCTTAGGAAAAATCCGAGTCCAAGCGATGGAAAGCCGATAGGTCTTAAAGCCCATTTCCGCAAAAAGGGCAATATCTTCCTTGTAATGATGGTACATATCAATAGCTTGCTTGGCTGGGTAAAAATAGCCCTCCTCAAAAGAAAACATCTTTTTCTGACCTGTGATGATGATTTCACGGTCCTTACCGATTGGAACAACATCAACATTCGCCAACCCACGACCGTCTAAATTATAAGCACCCTCGCATTGGTTGGCTGCTGTTGCACCACCCCAGAGAAAACCCTCTGGAAATTGTAGTATTTCTGTCATCACTTTACCTCATATGATTTCCTGGTACTATTATACTATCAAACATTTAAAAATTCCTGAAATAGCTCCAAAAAATGTTTTAAGAAAAGCATTTTCTTTACAAAAAAGCTTCTACGATGAACATAGAAGCCAAATAGGGTAGTTGAAGTTTGTATACAAAACTGCTTTATTTCATAAGATTTGGAAGAATAAACATGATAAAGAAAGCTAGAGCAACCATAATAAAAACATTGAGATAGATAAAACATTTTACCAACCATGCATATCGCCCAGGTCTTAGTGGTCTTTCTACATAGGAATGTTTTGGTTTTTTAGGATCATAATAAACAGCAACTTTTCCACCAATTGGAAAGCCTTCCTTAAGTGGAGATTTTGTAAAAGACAAAAAACTATTCCCCTTAACTTTGTATCTTAAAACTTGTGGAATTTCACCATTTTCAAAATTATCCGTTTTTACATCAGATACGATTGAACCTAAGGGAGTACTGATTGTATTTGAAATAGCAGATAGAAATTTAGGCCCTACGACCTTGTATTGGTTCCCATCAACAGTGTATTCAACAACTGGGAGACTAATCCCATTATAAAGAGCATAGGAATATCGGATAATAACTCCTTCCGTTCTTTCGGTACATCTCTTGGCATTGCTATAATTACTAAATATAAAATAGGAAAACATAAAATAGGTGAAGGCAGCAAATCCTAACATCATTAAGCCAATTAATAGAAAGAAAGTTGTTGGCATATTTTTCTCCTTAAAACATTGTTATGAAGCTATTTTAACAAATTTAACAGAAAAGACAAGAAAAAGACCGGATTGCTCCGATCTTTTCAGTCATCAAAATGTAAGAAAATTAATACCTCATGCTATTAATCGATTGATTGTCAGCAAGCCATGGTTAATTATTGCAGCAATATCTTCCAGACCACGAAGAATAAAACTACCTATAATCAATCCTAGAATAATTGAACAGATAATCATGGTAATACAGATTAAATAAATATCCTTTTTTTGCATCTCTTTTCTCCTAATATCTATTCGCGTCCATTCATGGAGATACTTTCAATCTCAAGGTTCATTGGTCATTATGTGACAATTGTAAGGTTTCCCAGAACCATAAAGTCGAGCGGTAAACTGAACGCCATCTTCACTCTCTCTTCCTAATAAAATAAAGAAGCCCTCTTACTATATCTATTTAAAAATATTTCTCCTTTCCATATCAGTTACATTTTTATTATAAGATTTCAGGATAGCGCTGTCAACCATTTATATGCAAGTTCTTTATATAAAAAAGACCGGATGGCTCCGATCTTTTAATAGTTTATGTTCTTAATTTCTGTTTTAAAAATAGCTAAGGTTAACTTCAAATGACTAAGCGACCTATTTCATTCAATAAAAATCAATAACTAGACCAGCAGGACCTTTAACTAATAAGGACTCTGTCCCCCAATCCGTTTCACAAGGACCGTGTAAAATCTCGACACCAAGCTCTTTCAACCGTTTGTAGTTCAGGTCTACATCCTCAACCTCGATATGAATAATGATTCCTGACTGAAAATCTTCCAAAGGAATTAAATGATTTCGGGAGAACATGAGGCAGTGACTGCCAATCGTGAACTGAGCAAAACCATCATCAACATAATCGGCTTTTTTGTCCAAAATACGCTCCAGGTCAGCACAGACTTGGGGAACATCTGAAACGATAATATCCAATTGATTTAAATTCATTTACTCTCCTCCATAAAAAGACCGGATGGCTCCGATCTTTTCAAGTTTCCCTCTAAGAAAATCAATGCATAAAATCTACAATGTTTACTTTTTGATTTTCGTCGAGAGGAATTATTTAATTGCGCGTGATTGCAATCCTTCTTCTTCCAAGAAGAGGCGGAATGGTACAAGCTCTTCAGCTTCGTATTTTTCCTTGAAGGCTTTGATAGCTTCTTCTGAGTGTTGTTTTGGATCCAACTCAAGTACTTCTACTGGAAGTGGACGGTGTTGAGTGATGTGAGCATCGATCACAACAGTTTTACCTTCTTTGTTCAATTTAACAGCTTCTGCAACAACTGCATCGATATCTTCGATACGGTTCACAGTGAACCCTACAGCACCTTGCGCTTCAGCGATTTTCGCATAGTCAGCATTAGGGAAGTCACAACCAAACAAGTGTTTGTTTGTGTCTTCGTATTTGTCCTTGATGAAGGCATATTTACCATTTGAGAAGACAACGTTGATAACTGGAAGGTCGTATTGAACGTTTGTGATAACGTCTGGGTAGCACATGTTGAATGCACCGTCACCCATGATGTTCCATACTTGGCGATCTGGATTGTCTTTCTTAGCAGCGATACCACCAGGAAGGGCAATACCCATTGTCGCAAAGAGTGGAGATGTACGCCACATGTTCTTAGGTGTCATGTGAAGGTGACGAGTAGATGTTTGAGTAGTGTCACCTACGTCGATTGAGTAGATAGCGTCTTGATCAGCATGTTTGTTGATTGCATTGTAAACTTGATACAATTGCAATTCACCCTCAGTTTTACCTTCGAGTTTGTTCATGTAATCACGCCAGTTTTGGTTGTTCTTCACGTTTGCACGCCACCATGGAGTAGATTCAACTGGGTTCACTTTGTCAAGGATAGCTTTAGCTGCTTGACCTGCATCACCAAGGATTGAAGCGTCAAGGGCGTGACGTTTACCAAGTTTGTAAGGGTCGATATCGACTTGGATGAATTTTTCAGTATTTTTGAATGCTTCGTAAACTTCAGCAAATGGGAAGTTTGAACCAAGGAAAAGAACTGTGTCTGCTTCAAAGACCACTTCGTTGGCTGGTTTCCAACCAACACGGTAAGCAGAACCTGTCAAACCTTCGTAGTTCCATTCAAAAGCTTCAAAGTTTTTACCAGTTGTGATGATTGGTGCTTTGATTTTACGTGACAATTCAGTGATTACTTCACCAGCTTTCACACCACCGTAACCAGCGTAGATAACTGGACGTTCAGCGTTGTTCAAAATTTCAACAGCTTTGTCGATTTCAACTTCGTTCAAAGCAGGAGCGATAAATGAACGCTCGTAAGAACCTGAACCGTAGTATGAACTTTCGTCGATTTCTTGGAAACCGAAGTTTACTGGAATTTCAACAACAGCTGGACCTTTTTTAGAAACGGCAGCACGGCAAGCTTCGTCAATCACTTTTGGCAATTGCTCTGCGTAAGCTACACGTTTGTTGTAAACAGCGATACCGTTGTACATTGGGTTTTGGTTAAGCTCTTGGAAAGCATCCATGTTCAATTCGTTAACTGGACGTGATCCAAGGATAGCAAGGAATGGAGTGTTATCCATAGCTGCATCGTAAACACCGTTGATCAAGTGAGTCGCACCTGGACCACCTGAACCAACTGCAACACCGATAGAACCGCCAAATTTAGCTTGCATAACCGCTGCAAGAGCGCCTGTTTCTTCGTGGCGAACTTGCAAGAAACGGATATCTTTGTCTTCAGCCAAAGCGTCCATAAGTGAGCTGAGTGTTCCTGATGGGATACCGTAGATAGTGTCTACGCCCCATGTTTTCAATACGTTAAGCATTGCTGCTGATGCAGTAATTTTCCCTTGAGTCATAATGATAACTCTCCTTAAAAGTTAATTTGATGAATAATAAAAGCGCTTTTATATGTTTTTTGAAAACGATTCAGTAAATTTACACTCCTAATTTATCACATTTACTTATAGTTTCATAAGAATGTGCTCACAAAACTACATTCTCTATTACAGTACAGATTGAAAACGTTTTGAATATCTGTTTTAGAATAGCAAAAAAGCGGTTAAAACCGCCTTTTTATACTCAATGAAAATCAAAGAGCAAACTA
>NZ_KV807753.1:46125-70448 GCF_001812125.1 Streptococcus sp. HMSC071D03 | reverse complement strand
GACGTGGTTTGAATTTGATTTTCGAAGAGTATTAATCGACTTTAGTAAAATTAAGCATGAGAGAACTGATTAGAACAGATACTGAACTAAAGGCCATGGCCAATCCTGCAAGTTCTGGATTGAGTACCAAACCAAGAACAGAAAACACTCCTGCTGCAATCGGAATACCAATGAGGTTATAGATAGAAGCCCAGAAAAGATTGAGTAGAATACGATTAAAGGTCTTCTTACTCATATCAAAAGCACGTGCCAATCCTAGTAAATTGTTGGTTGTAAGGACAAGATCTGCTGATTCAATGGCAATATCAGTCCCAGAGCCCATGGCAATTCCGACATCCGCTACACTGAGGGCCGGCGCATCATTGATACCATCTCCAACAAAGGCCAATTTGCCATTCTTTTGAAGCTTGTGAATTTCATGTGCCTTTTCCTCTGGCAAGACATTTGCGATTACTTCTTCGATTCCAATTTGCTCTGCAATCGCATGGGCTACTCCAGCATTATCTCCGGTAAGCATGACAGTTCTAAGACCACGTTTTTTCAATTTAGCAATAGCTTCTCGAGCATTTTCCTTAGGGACATCCTGCAAGGCAATTAAGCCTTTTAACTGACCATCTACGGATAGGAAGACAACTGTTTTTGCTTCTTTCTCAAGCAAATCAAATCGTTCTTGATAATCATGTGGAATAGCAAGGTCAGCTAAAAGTTTAGCATTACCCAGCAAGACTTGTTTACCATTAATAATTCCAGTCACACCTTTTCCATGTATGGCTTGGAAGTTTTCCACTGGGTAAAGGCTAATTCCTAGTTCAGTAGCACGATTAACAATAGCTTGAGCTAGCGGGTGTTGAGATACATCTTCCAGTGAAGCAGCCAAACTTAGCACTTCTCCTTCATCTCCGATAACATCTGTTACCACTGGTTTCCCTTCGGTCAAGGTTCCTGTCTTATCAAAAACAACCGTTTGGACTTTTTGGATTTCCTGTAAAACAGTACCATTTTTGAGAAGAATCCCCATCTTGGCACTTCGCCCTGTTCCAACCATGAGTGCTGTCGGTGTCGCAAGTCCTAGTGCACAAGGGCAGGCAATAATCAAAACAGCAACTCCGTAGAGAAGTGAAGTCACAAAGCTATCTCCAAGTAAAACAAACCAAACCCAAAAAGTAAGAAGTCCTAAAATGACAACTGCTGGTACAAAAATCCCAGAAATCTTGTCGGTCAAATCTTGAATAGGAGCACGACTCGTTTGAGCTTTCTTCACAAAGTCCACAATCTGAGCCAGCATAGTCTCAGAACCAACTTTTTCAGCTCTAAAGATGATCGTACCACTATTATTGATGGTTGAACCAATGACAGCATCTCCAACTGATTTATCGACTGGAATACTTTCCCCAGTCACCATTGATTCATCAATACTCGTTTCACCTTCTAATACAGTCCCATCAACGGCAATTTTTTCACCTGGTCGAACGCGAATGAGATCCCCAACTTTGACTTGTTCTAGAGGTATTTGAACATAAACATCATCACGCAAAACCTCTGCTGTTTTTGCTTGTAGGTCTAATAATTTTTCGACTGCCTGCGAAGTATTTTTTCGCATTTTTTCCTCAAAAACTGCTCCCAAAAGAATGAAGAAGAGGATAAATGCAGCACTTTCAAAGTAAACGGGCAGACCAGTGAAGAGGGCAACTAAGCTATAGAAATAGGCCACTAGGGTTCCCAGAGCAACCAAGGTATCCATGTTGGAATTGTGCTTTTTAAAACTAGCCCAGGCGCTTCTGATATATGGAACTCCAGCTACCAGCATAATGGGTGTTGTGGCTAAAAAGGTGCCCCAACGCATGACTTGGTGACTAATTCCTCCTGTAGACATCCCAATCATGAGAATCACAAGAGGCACAGTAAAGATACTAGTAATCCAAAAACGTTGTAAAAGACTGAGGGACTTTTTCGTTTTTTCAACAACAGTATATGTTCCCTTTTGCATCTTCATGCCGCATGAAAATTCATGCTCGCCCAAGTCTTGAGGAGTAAAACGAATGACTTTTTCCTCATCTTGAGCGATTGATTCTAGAATCCCTTCTTCTTCGAAGAGAATCTCCTTATAGCAGTTTGATGGTGTCACACGATGAAAGGTAATCTCAGCAGGAATTCCTTTTTGTAGTTGAATATGGGCTGGATGATAGCCTTTTTCTGCCGTGATACGGATTTTTTGAACACCATTTTCAAGGCTTGCTTTTACAATTTCAGTCATATCCTTCTCCTATTCTACAATCATCTTACCGTGCATCATATTCATGCCACAAGAGAAACCATACTCACCTGCTTCTTCAGGAGTGATTTCAACCACATATTGGTCTCCCATAGGCAGATCTGCATGCACTCCAAAGTCTGGAAAAACGATTTGGTCCAAGCAAGGTGAAGGATCTTTTCGATCAAAAATAATGCGAGCAGGTTGCGATTTTTTGAGGATAATGGTTCCTGGAGTGTAGCCCCCCATGACCTCCACTCGAATCTCCTGATAGCCATTCTTTTGCTGGGCTCTCTTAGCATCTTCTTGCGGTTTTTTGAAAAACCAAAAGAGGATAAAAGCAATCATTCCTAAAACAATAATAGATACAAATAGATTTAACATAGCGTCTCCTTTACATACAATTACATCTTACTTCTGTCACAGCGTTTGATTTTTTCTCAGAAATCGTAGCTTCCAAGTCTTCCAAGTCAGCTAGGGTAAAGTCACATTCTTCTATCAAATCAGCTACTAAATGCTTTATCCTGCGGGAACAAAGCTTATCTTTGATATCTTGGACAAGTAACTTCTTGCTATCTTCCTGTGACAACAGGGCTGAATAGACAAAGGACTTGCCCTGCTTTTCCCGAGTCAAACATTCTTTCTCCACCAAACGAGCCAAGAGTGTCTGAATCGTGGACTTAGACCAGCTAAACCTTTTCTCTAATACTTTTATCAGATCAGTACTTGTCTGTTCTCCCTGCATCCAAATAATCTTCATAACCTGCCATTCTGCATCCGAAATCTGCATCAGCACACCTCCAAAATCTACATTTGTCAATTACAATTATCAGTATACTCTTAAAATCTACATTTGTCAACCCAAAAAATCACATTTTTAAAATTTATCGCCGATATAAATATTTTTTATCACCACAATAAAAAATACATATTATCCAAAGCTCCCTTTTAATGCTACAATGTTTTTATCATTTCTAGATGGGAGGTTTTAGTTTGGATTGGTCTATTGTTAAACAATATCTACCACTTTATCAAGAGGCATTCTTTTTGACCTTGCATATTGCAGTTTGGGGAATTCTAGGTTCTTTTTTGCTGGGGCTCATCGTCAGTGTCATCCGGCATTACCGCCTTCCTGTTTTCTCCCAGTTGGCAACAGCCTATATCGAACTTTCACGAAATACACCCCTTTTGATACAACTTTTCTTTCTCTATTTCGGCCTACCTCGAATAGGGATTGTTCTTTCTTCAGAAGTCTGTGCAACAGTCGGTCTCATCTTTTTAGGTGGTTCCTATATGGCAGAATCCTTCCGAAGCGGGCTAGAAGCAGTCAGTCAAACCCAGCATGAAATCGGTTTAGCCATTGGGCTTACTCCATTTCAGGTTTTTCGCTACGTGGTTCTTCGACAAGCGACTGCGGTGGCTCTACCATCCTTTAGCGCCAATGTTATTTTCCTCATCAAGGAAACATCTGTCTTCTCAGCAGTTGCCCTTGCTGATCTTATGTACGTTGCTAAGGACTTGATCGGACTCTACTATGAAACAGATATCGCACTTGCCATGTTGGTGGTTGCTTACCTTATCATGCTTCTACCTATTTCACTAGTCTTTAGCTGGATAGAAAGGAGGCTTCGTCATGCAGGATTCGGGAATGCAAGTACTCTTTCAGGGAAATAATCTCCTGAGAATCTTACAGGGATTGGGAGTCACGATTGGGATTTCTATCCTGTCTGTCCTCTTATCCATGATTTTCGGAACAGTCATGGGAATTGTCATGACCTCCCATTCTAGAATCGTACGATTTTTGACACGATTGTATCTAGAATTTATCCGTATCATGCCCCAGCTGGTGCTACTCTTCATTGTTTATTTCGGCTTGGCTCGAAACTTTAATATCAATATCTCAGGAGAGACTTCTGCTATTATCGTTTTTACCCTCTGGGGAACAGCTGAAATGGGGGACTTGGTACGTGGAGCTATCACTTCCCTCCCTAAGCATCAGTTTGAAAGCGGACAGGCGCTAGGTTTGACCAATGTTCAACTTTACTATCATATCATCATCCCACAGGTTTTGAGAAGACTGTTACCGCAGGCCATCAATCTTGTTACTCGGATGATCAAAACCACTTCTTTAGTTGTTTTGATTGGGGTTGTTGAAGTGACCAAGGTTGGACAGCAAATCATCGATAGCAATCGCCTAACTATCCCAACTGCTTCCTTTTGGATTTATGGAACCATTCTGGTCTTGTATTTCGCAATCTGCTTCCCTATTTCCAAACTTTCCACACACTTAGAAAAACATTGGAGGAACTAAATGTCTGAAACTATTTTAGAAATCAAGGAACTAAAAAAATCCTTCGGAGACAATCCTATCCTCCAAGGTCTTTCTCTAAATATCAAAAAAGGGGAAGTTGTGGTTATTCTTGGGCCATCTGGTTGTGGGAAAAGCACCCTGCTTCGTTGCCTCAATGGCTTAGAAAGTATTCAAGGTGGAGATATCCTTCTGGATGGCCAGTCCATTATTGGCAATCAAAAAGATTTTCACCTAGTTCGCCAAAAAATTGGCATGGTCTTTCAAAGTTATGAACTCTTTCCCCATCTGGATGTCCTACAAAACCTCATTCTAGGCCCAATCAAGGCTCAGGGAAGGGACAAGAAAGAGGTAACGGAGGAAGCTTTGCAACTACTGGAACGTGTCGGTTTGCTGGATAAACAACATAGCTTTGCCCGTCAATTATCTGGTGGACAGAAGCAACGGGTTGCGATTGTCCGTGCCCTGCTCATGCATCCAGAAATTATCCTCTTTGATGAAGTGACGGCTTCATTGGATCCAGAAATGGTGCGTGAGGTCCTGGAACTTATCAATGATTTGGCCCAAGAAGGGCGCACCATGATTTTAGTAACCCACGAAATGCAATTTGCCCAAGCCATTGCGGACCGAATTATCTTCCTTGACCAAGGGAAAATTGCTGAAGAGGGAACAGCTCAAGCCTTCTTTACCAATCCTAAAACCAAACGAGCACAGGAATTTTTAAACGTCTTTGACTTTAGCCAATTTGGCTCATACCTATAAAGGAGATTTTTATGAAACTATTCAAACCACTCTTAACTGTTTTGGCACTTGCCTTTGCCCTTATCTTTGTCACAGCTTGTAGCTCAGGTGGAAATGCTGGTTCATCGTCTGGTAAAACCACTGCCAAGGCTCGCACCCTTGATGAAATTAAAAAAAGCGGTGAACTACGAATCGCGGTATTTGGAGACAAAAAACCCTTTGGTTACGTTGACAACGACGGTTCTTACCAAGGTTATGATATCGAACTAGGTAACCAATTAGCACAAGACCTTGGTGTCAAGGTCAAATACGTTTCTGTTGATGCTGCCAACCGTGCTGAATACTTGATTTCTAACAAGGTTGATATCACCCTTGCCAACTTCACAGTTACTGACGAACGTAAGAAACAAGTTGACTTTGCCCTTCCTTACATGAAAGTTTCTCTCGGTGTTGTGTCACCAAAAGATAAAGTCATCAAGGACGTTAAAGAACTTGAAGGCAAAACCTTGATCGTTACCAAAGGAACAACTGCTGAAACTTACTTTGAGAAAAATCACCCAGAAGTAAAACTCCAAAAATACGATCAATATAGCGATGCCTACCAAGCCCTTCTTGATGGACGTGGAGATGCCTTCTCTACTGACAATACTGAAGTCCTAGCTTGGGCGCTTGAAAATAAAGGATTTGAAGTAGGAATTACCTCTCTAGGTAACCCAGATACCATCGCACCAGCAGTCCAAAAAGGTAACCAAGAATTACTTGACTACATCAACCAAGAAATCGAAAAATTAGGTAAGGAAAACTTCTTCCACAAAGCCTATGAAAAAACACTCCACCCAACTTACGGTGACGCTGCTAAAGCAGATGACCTAGTTGTTGAAGGTGGAAAAGTTGATTAAGTTTAAAAAAGAAAAACGGACAAGACTAGAATTCTGGTAATCAGAATCTCTATCTTGTTCGTTTTTTATCTAGTCCATCATAGATGCAATTTCCATCATAGCGACAACGTTTGTTGGATTATCAGAAGTCAATGAATGATTTGCGAATCCAAGAGCCACACGGAATTGTACGTTCTTATCTGCTGGACTATAGCCATCACCCATCATCATTGCAGCATAGTGACCTGGTGAGTGTTTCCATACAGTATAGAAATTATGAGCTAATGCCTTTTCATTTGTAAGACTCACAATATCCCAAACATCAGTTGCTTCTGCTGCGTTTTCTGTCATTGCATTTGTTTGTTTGTAGAAATCTGGATCATAAGCAGTTGACCAACGAGAACCATCAGGACGTTTATGCTTACCTTCCTTCTTACCTTGATAACGTAAAGATCCATAATCTGCCATCTCATTAGCACGAATATTAGCAACTCGAGTTAATTCGCTATCATCTGCTGCGATTGTTGCAGGTGTCAAGCCTTTACGAATGCGTTCTTCATTAAGAAGTTCCATGAAGTGTTCATTAAGTTTACGATTATCTACAATCTGTTCAAGCTTGTCAAGTTCTGCTTGAGAAAGGCGAGAAGCTTTCCAAACTGAGATAAGTCCACTGTCTCGAGGAAGATCATCTCCGTCATCTGTTTCATCAACAGCCACACGATCTTTATCAGCTTGAGAAAGATTATCATGTAGGTACTTGGCGCTACGGTGATCTTCATTGTTTGGATCCAAACCATTTTCACCTAAGCTCTTAATATCTTTCCATGTACCATCAATGTCGTAGTTATCATCATTAGTTGGAACCACAACATCTGTTGGATCAGCGACACGTTTTTTCTTGGTACCATTAAAGGTAATTGTGTCAACTGCATCTTGACTTTCAACTAGTTCACGACTTTTAACCGTTCGTTCACCCGTTTTGTTGTTTACTAAAATAACTTTGCGGTAACGTTTAAATCCGTCACGACCATTTTCTGTACGAGATTCCCCTTCAAAAAGGTTGGAATCATTTTCAGTTCGAGCACCGTGTGAAATTGTTTCAGTTTCTTCTTCAGTAACTTCAGACATCAATTTCTTAGTTCCATAATGAACAACTTTTTGTTTTGCAGGAACAGTTTTGATAAGTTCTCGACTTATCTCTGTACGGTTTTGATTTTCCTCATTGCTGTACTTAACTTTGTAAGTTTCCTTACCATTTACCGCATCTTCAACTCTTTCATCGCCTTCAAAAAGTTCAGGGGCAGCAACTCGTTTTTCACCTTCAGCGGTAATAACTTTGTCTTCGTTAGCATAAGTATAACGCTCTTTAGTGCCAACTTCAACTACTTCATCAACTGCTGGAACAGTTTCAGTATTGATTAGCTCACTCTTAACAAGTTTGCCATCTTCGTAGTAGTCTTTGTAGTTTTCAACGATTTCACCTTTTCGGCCTGGAGTTTTTACAACTCGTTGGTCATTGAAAAGTTTATCGCTTGTTTCTTCAACAGTATTGAAGTTAGCACCCTCTTTGCGCTCAACACGAGTTTTAGTTTCAGTAACTACTTTATGAGTTCCCACACGAACAATTTCTTTGACCGGTTTTACTTCATCACTTTTAACAACTGATGAACGACCATTCCCATAAACAATTGTAGTTTCAGTATAAGAACCTTTTTGACCCTTAGTCTCAACTACACGTTTACCTTCGTTTAGAGTTTTATCTTTAACTTCTTCAGTTTCGTAATTTACTTCAACTTTTTGAGAAGTTCGACTTGTTTCAATGTTTTCGCCAGTTCCAACTTCTACGATTTCATCTACTGGAGAAACTTCATTTTCTCTTACTTGAGTTCGAGAAACTTCTGTTCCATCTGGTCTAGTTACAACTGTAGTAACAAGTTCATAAGAACCATCCTTACCAGCTTGAATAACCTTTTTCTCACCTTTAGGAAGATCTGGATTTGTGTTGCTTGTAACTTTATGTTCAACTTTGTGAACTTCACGAGCTACAGTTTCAATATTTTTCTTAGCAACTTTAGTTCCAACATGAATAACTTTATCCTTGGATTCTTTTTGAGTTGATGAAACCAATTCACGACCGGTTTCAACACCATCTTCAAGTATTACAGTATAGACTTCAAGTTTTTCACCATCTTGACCGGCTTCAACCTCTTTTTCTACACCAGCATCCAAGTTTTCATCTGAAACATATTGTGTCCCTCGGAGAATAGGAGTGCGAACAACCTCTTCTTTTGTAGTACGAACAACTTCTTTAGTAGTTTTAGTACCAACATGAACTACTTTATCAACTGCAGGAGTTGTTTGAGTTCCTGTTGCAACTCGACTTACAACAACACCGTCTTCAAGTGTTACAGTATAAGTGATTTCTGTTTTACCAGCAACTCCCTCTTTAATAACTTGAGTCTCACCAATTTTAAGATTGGCATCTGGAACATATTGTACCCCAGGCTCAATCACTGATGTCTCGACTTCTGTACGAGTAGTAATTGTTTTCTTAACTTCAGGTTTCGCAGGAGTAGCTGGTTTTACAACTTCTTCTTTTGTTGTTTCACCAACTACTTTATCAGAAGTACCACCTTGAGTTTTCTCTTTATCTGCTGAAACAGTTTCAGTTGCTTTAACATCAACTTTTTCTGTTTTCTCATCTAAAGTTTTTTCTTCTTTAGTCGAAGTACCAGTTGTTTGATCTTTGTTTTCTGGAACAGTTGGAGTTGTCGGTTTCACGTCAACTTCTTTCTTCTCTTCCTTTTTATCTAAGACCTTATCTTTTTCTGGTTTAGCTTCAGGTAATGCTGACTGGACTTCGGGTGCTCCTTTTTCACTAACTACCAACTCAGGCAATACAGGTTGAACTTCGGGTGTTCCCTTTTCAGCAATTACCAATTCTGGTAATGCTGGCTGAACTTCGGGTGTTCCCTTTTCAGTAACTACCAATTCTGGTAGCTCTGGTTGAACAGCTGAAATACCTTTGTCATCTGTAACTACAAGTGATGGCGGTTCTGGTTGAACAACCAGTTTCCCTTTTTCTGATGTTGATTTTTCTACTTCACCTTTTTTAGTTAAGTTATCAGATTTTTCCAATATTTTATTATCTTTGTTAGCTACTTCTGATCTAGAAACTTGCTCAACTGCGTCTTCCCCCTCAGTTCTTACCTGTGACTTAAGCTTTTCCTCTACCTTCGTTATTTCTGATAATTTTTCATATGATTTATCGAGAGATTTAATCGAATCTTCAGCACCAACTTTTTTAGTAGCTACAAATGCTTTAGCCAATTCCTCTTTGGCATCTACTTTAGGTAGGAAACTCTTCTCTGTTTCTTTAATAGTATCAGTTGTTGAGTATTCTTTTTCTTTTGAAGAAGAGTATGGAACGGTAACACTTTCACATTGTCCTTGGTTTTGACTCGATTGATTTTGCAACACAACAGTTCCAGCTGAAATTCCTAAAAGCGCGACAATTGCAGCTGAGATTACCCAACCTCTTCTACCTTTTTTCAAAGTCTTTTTTTCATTAGTATTTTGTCTATCCATCTTTATTTTCCTGACTTTTCAATGATTATATTTTTACATACTGACACTATCTAATATATTTTTTAGAAAAACAATAATTTCTAACAGTACCTATAATGCCTCCTAGACTACAAGTAAATAAAATCAAAATAAAAATGGAAAAGCTATCGCCAATTACTTTAATACTATATAGATAATTAAAAATTAAAAATAAAGGTAGCGAAATCGGCAGTATAGTACAGCTCACAGCAGCTCGTCTCATTTCTTTGGTCTCTCCACTCATAAACCAAGTCAAAGGTAAAAATCTCATCCAGTTTAGATATTCTTTCTGTTGGATTTTTTCTTCAAACAAATGAGTAAATAAAGTATAAAACGGCAATGCGACATAGTAAGTTGCTTTGACTAAAAAGTACATTACAGTTATAAAAATGGCAAAACCCCACCACATATCTCTAACTGTTTGATCAATATCACTTTCATATTTCGGTTTTCCAAACATCTTATTTCTCCTAATCTATTATTTCATTAAATTTGTAAATGTATTAATTGTTGTCATTTTGTTATTGTAATCAACTTTTCTTTGTAATTCTTGAAACTGATAATTTAATTGCTCTGTCCTCATCATGTCTTCATACATATTTTGCGCTTGTCCTAAGTCATAGGCTCTACCTTGATCAATTACATTAACCATATAAGCAAAAGCATCAAAATGAATATCTAACCCTGCTTGTTGCCTTGCATAAACAAATGGAATACTATTCAATTTCTCCATACAATAGTTTCTAGCTTGAGCAACTTCATCCTTATGTTTTTTTACTTGATCTGCTATTGGTTTTTCATGCTTCACTCGTTGATAAGCAAAATAAATTGGAGACCATAGCAGAACCCATGCTCCCACCCAAAGGGAGTATTCAAAAGGTTTACTTAAGATTCCTAAACCAGAACTAGAAAATTCACCAAGTCTATCTATATAAGCAACTAAGAACAATGAACCTAAAATTCTAAAAATCCATCCCAAAACACTTAATTTCGGGTTGATAAGAGAAACATGTTTTCCATCTACTATATAAAAATACTTAGTCAGATCTTCTACTCTTTTAGACCAAATAGCAGCTTCAACTATTAAGTTTCTACTACGTTTAGGCTCTTCTATTGTCGAAAGATATTCTTGTAAAACAGTCTGGTATGATTGCGGATTAGCGATAGGATAATATTCATATTTTTTGCCTTCTGCAGTAATGACATCAAGTGAATGGTATGCACCATTATCAAAAACTTCAGACCAATGTTTATTTGGCAACCTCCCTTTTACATAGGCTTCCCAAATAGTCCATTCATCAAACAAATCTGACTTAGATTCATCCGGAATAATTCCTAAAAAATAATCTAACTCATTCTCCTCTTGAGAAATAATATCATTCTTATTCATCCATAAATCTCCTTTCCTTGTTATTTTATCATATTGTGGATATATACACAATATGAAGTCAGATACTTTTTTCTTATAATTAAGTAAAAGGAGTTGATGACGATAATCAGTTTTAACCCACTCTGGGCTACAATGAAGAAAAAAGAAGTTTCTCAATACAAGTTATTAAAATCCGGAGTTGATAATAAAACTCTTGACAGCCTAAAGAAAAATAAAAACATAACTTTACTAACTTTAGAAAAGCTATGTCGGATTTTAGATTGTCTTCCAAATGATATCGTTGAATTTATCGAAGAAACTCCCGATTCTAATATTCGTAACACATTTATCTAGTTCTAATATTTATTCTTATGTCATAATATCTACGTTATCTACCCTCCCTACCATTGTTCACAATATAAAACAAGCAATACTCTTCAAACCACATCAGCTTCACCTTGGATTATATTTGATTTTCATTGAGTATAAGATCCAATAACATTACAAAAAGAAATCAGGTAATCCTAGTGACTACCTGATTTTTTACGTCTTAAGCATTTTGCCAATTTTCTTGGTCTTCTTTAAATCGTTTTAGAAGGTCGAGCCCTTCTGGTGTGATATAGCCTTCTTCTTGGGCTAGGTGAATCAATTCACTGTAGTTAGAAAGCGTCACAAGTTTGACACCTGCGTCTGCGAAATTCTTATCTGCTTTTGGCAATTGGTAACTGAAAATCGCTACAACTCCAAGCACATCTGCTCCTTCTCGCTTTGCTGCTGCTACTGCTTCAAGAACAGAACCACCAGTTGAAATGAGGTCTTCAACCACTACCATTTTTTGACCTTGAGCTACACGGCCTTCGATTTGATTACCAGCTCCGTGGTCTTTTGGTTTGCTACGGATATAGGCAAATGGCAAGTTCATCTTATCAGCAATGATGGCACCATGCGGAATGCCTGCAGTCGCTGTTCCTGCAATCACTTCTACCTCTGGGAATTCTGCCTTGATGGCTTCCACAAAACCATTTTCAATCAAGCTACGCGTTTCTGGGTAAGCAAGCGTCACACGGTTGTCCGTATAAATCGGTGACTTAATGCCTGATGCCCAAGTAAAAGGTTCTTCTGGCTTGAGGTAAACGGCTTGAATTTTCAATAGATGGCTAGCGATATCTTTAGCAAGTGTCATGGTGTGCTCCTTTTTATAGTGTTAAATGAATCTTCTTTTTAAACCCAATCTTGTGTCCATTCTTCTTTGATGGCATGGTAGGCTGCGACTGGATCAGCTGCTTGCGTAATCGGACGCCCAACTACGATGTAGTCACTGCCAATCTGGTAAGCTTGTCCTGGGGTTACTACCCGTTTCTGATCCCCTGCTTCTGTCCCTCTTGGGCGAATCCCTGGTGTCAGACAGATAAAGTCATCATGAGTTGCTTGTTTGATAAGCTTGGCTTCTTGAGCCGAGCAAACGACTCCATCTAGACCCGCTTCAACTGTTTTCTGGGCATAGTGGATAACCGACTCTTGGAGGCTGGTTTGGATATTTTGACACTCTTGCATTTGTTCCTCCGAGGTTGAGGTTAATTGGGTCACAGCTATGAGAATCCCCTTGTCTCCCAATCCTTCACGCGCTGCCTGCATCATCTCAACTCCACCTGCTGCCTGCACATTGGTCATATCAACTCCTAGGTTGGATAAGATTTTCATGGTTGATTTGACTGTATTGGGAATATCATGCAGTTTGAGATCCAAAAAGACACTATGTCCTAATGACTTCAAATAACGGACAACTTCAGGTCCTACAGCATAGTAGATTTCCATTCCTACTTTGACATAGAGCTTTTCCTCTGCTGGAAATAGGGCTAAGAACTTCTTGGCTTCTTCAAAACTTGGAAAATCCAGAGCTATGACTGGGCGACTTTCACGCATGCGTTTCTCCTCTTATCTTTCTTATCAGCCCAGCTTCCGTCAAAGAGACTACAAAAAAGGAACCTGCCAACAGCAAGGTTCCACGAAAAATGGGTAGAATCCACCCTTTCACCGTCTAACCTTAGCTGCCTCTCTGGACTGCTTTAAAGATTTTTAACTATTCTATTATTTAAAGCGGGACTTGTCAAGTAAAAACTAGTATCCGAAGAACTTTAAAGTCAAGACTCACAATCAAGTCGATAGAATGCTCTCAAGCTTATCGACTCTGTGATTGTTGAGTTGTTTGGTTTTGATTACCTTGTTCTTCTTGTTTTTTCTTCTCTTCTTCCAGCTTTTTCTTTTCCTCTTCTTTTGCCTTGATTCTTTCTTCCTCAAGCGCCTTATCCGCCAAACTATAACTATAGATACCAACTTCCATATCAATACCACTTGGTACTGTCAATTGTGGTTTTATCTTACTATAATAAGGCAATTTTTTACCTAGTTCTGATAGAGGAACCAAAATTTCATCCGTATCATACATGGTAATCTTGAGCAGATCACTGGTTACACTAGTTGGAGCCAATTCAATCGTTTTGA
Source organism: Streptococcus sp. HMSC071D03 (assembly GCF_001812125.1). NCBI lineage: Bacteria > Bacillati > Bacillota > Bacilli > Lactobacillales > Streptococcaceae > Streptococcus > Streptococcus sp. HMSC071D03. The sequence continues at coordinate 56,793 of NZ_KV807753.1, read as the reverse complement.
TCGCTTGCTTAATCTCTGGGCTGATTTCAGCCAGTTGTTCAATCAAGGTTTTGACTTGCTGCTCATCGTTAAAGAGTACAGACATATAGGTTTCTGGAAGACTGACTAGGCTAACTGGACTAGTTTCAACCGTACCACTGGAAAGAATCGGATAATGGTCCTCTCCAGAAACATAATAGGCTACAATCCCGTATTCCTTGACCTGGATGGTGAAATTGGTCGGGAATTGATAGTGAATGCTAGCAGATTCAATCCAGTGATTGGACTTAATCATCTCAGCATGTTTGTCTTTATTGAGAAGTAGACTAAAGGTATAGTCACTATCACGAATCCCTGAAGCCTCTTTGATTTGGTCTGCATTGGTCTCTACAGTCCCAGTGACTTCTATGTTTTTCAGAGTTGAAAAGGGGGTCAAGAGATAGATCGAAAAGAACAAGACAAGCAAACTCGGGATTAGAATCGTAATAGCACGCCAGATATGAACTCTAGGAATAGAAGGCTTGGTAGGCTTTTTCTTGGTTTTAACCTTCTTTTCTTCTACCTTTTCTACTTTTGTTGCTTTTGCTACTTCTGAATTTTCAGCCTCGTCTTGCTCTTGTTCTGCTTCAGCTGCTTCCTCTTCAAGTTCAGGCGAGGACTCATCTGCTATAAGCTCCTTCTGCTCTTCGCTATTAGGATCTACTTCCGTTGCTTCCTCTGTATTTTCGGATATATCTGACTCTTGCTCTTCTTTGGTTTCTTCAGCCTTTTTGCGCAGATACTCTCGGTTTTTCTTCTGCCACTCTGATAAGCTAGTTTCTGCATCAGAAGTTATTGAAACTTCCTTTTTGCCTGAATCTCCCTTGGCTTCTTCTTTGGCTAGTTGAGCCTCTTCTTCAGCCTTTTTTTGAAGATACTCTTGATTTCGTTTTTGCCACTCTGACAATTCCTTGCCTTGAGTTGGCTCTTGTTTCTTATCCTTTGACATCAATTTTCCTTATGATAAATCTTTTTTTAATAGCTCATAAAAATCTGCCACAGATTTTAATTCCTGAGAATTCTTCATCGTGTTCTGGTAGTCTTCTTTGTGGGTCAAAAGCTTGCTTACTTTTTCTTCTAAAGTTGACAAGGTCAAGTCGCTTTCTTGCAACTCCTCAGCATAGCCTTTTTTCACAAAGTAAGCCGCATTTTCAATCTGATCTCCACGGCTGGCTTCTCGACCTAGTGGCACAATGACATGCAATTTAGCCATGGCAAGGAGCTCAAAAATAGTATTGGCACCACCACGAGTGATGACAACATCAGCCATATTCATGAGCGGTTGATAGAGGTTAGTCACATAGTCAACACGATAGAGGTTTGAACTTAGTTCATTTAAACTAGCATCACCTGTCAGGTTGATGATATTGTAGCGACTAGTCAACTCTTCCTTGTGGTCTGTAACTAATTGGTTAAAGACACGCGCACCAGCAGAACCACCTACAAAGAGAAGGGTTGGTAACTTACTATCAAAGTAAGTTCGGATATCCACCATTTCTTCGGGTTCTTCCATAATTGGACCAGAAACCTTAGTCACAGCTCCAACGTGCTCTACCTTAGTGAGACTAGACGCTTGTTCAAAAGTAGAGTACATCTTAGTCGCAAACTTATAAGCGATTTTATTGGCCAAGCCCATAGAGAGGTCAGACTCGTGGATAAAGACAGGTACTCTACATACTCGCGCTGCAATGACAGGTGGAACAGATACAAATCCTCCCTTAGAAAAGAGGGCCTGTGGACGAAGACGGAGCATGATAAAGAGCGATTGAAGGATTCCAAATGTAACCTTAAAGACGTCAACCATATTTTGCCATGAGAAATATCGGCGCAATTTCCCAGTTGCAATAGAATGGAAAGTGACATCTAAACCTGACTTGAGGATTTCATGATGCTCAATTCCGTTTTTGTCACCAATATAGTGGACTTCCCAGCCATCTTCGATGAACTTAGGCATTAACAAAAGGTTGAGGGTAACGTGTCCAACCGTTCCCCCACCTGTAAATACTATTTTTTTCATATTATCCCTTTAACTCCGCTACAGTGTCGATGAAAAGATCTCCACGTACTTCAAAGTTAGCATACATATCCCAGCTAGCATTAGCAGGACTGAGGAGAACCACATCTCCTTCTTCTGCAAGTTCATAAGCCTTGCGGGTTGCATCTGCAATATCTGTTGCATCCACATAAGCCACACCTGCCTTATCGGCTGCACGTTTGACACGTTCTGCAGACTGACCGAGAATGACCATTTTCTTAAGTCCAGTAATATCTGGTACCAATTCGTCAAACTCATTACCACGGTCTAAACCACCAGCAATCAAGATAACCTTGCTATTGTCAAATCCAGACAAGGCTTTTTGAGTTGCCAAGATATTGGTTGATTTACTATCGTTATAGAATTTAACCCCATTGATTTGGTCTACAAATTGGAGACGGTGCTTGACACCACCAAAGGCTGACAAGGTTTCCTTGATGGTTTGGTTATCCACACCACGAAGCTTGGCCACAGCAACCGTCGCAAGAGCATTTTCTACATTGTGGCTACCTGGAACTCCGATTTCATTCGCTGCCATGACTACTTCCCCACGGAAGTAGAGTTGACCATCTTCCAGATAAGCTCCATCAACCTTTTCCTGTGTTGAAAATGGTACAACGGTAGCTTGTGTTTTGCTAGCCAATTCTTTTGCCAAGTCTTGGTTGAAGTTCAATACTAAGTAATCAGTCGCTGTCATATTGCTTTGAATATTCCACTTAGCTTCGACATAGGCTTCAAAAGAACCGTGATAGTCAATATGTGTTGGCATCAGGTTGGTAATAACAGCAATTTCAGGATGAAATTCTTGGATTCCCATTAGTTGGAAAGAGGATAGCTCCATGACAAGGGTATCCTTATCTGTTGCTGTCTGAGCTACCTGGCTTGCAGGGTAACCGATATTCCCAGAAAGAAGACCATTTTGTCCTGCAGCAGTCAGAACTTCACCAATCATGGTTGTGGTCGTTGTCTTACCATTTGAACCAGTAATACCAACAATCGGTGCATCAGAAATCAAGTAGGCCAACTCAACCTCTGTCAAAACTGGAATGCCTTTTTCTAGCGCTTTTTCAATCATAGGATTGCTATAAGGAATTCCTGGGTTTTTCACCATGAGGGCAAAATCTTCATCCAATAATTCCAAAGGATGTCCACCAGTGACAACCTTGATGCCTTCTTCCAAAAGACTTTGCGCAGCTGGATTTTCCTCAAAGGGCTTGCCATCATTCACCGTTACGATGGCTCCTAGCTTGTCCAAGAGACGAGCTGCAGACTCACCTGATTTAGCCAAACCGAGGACTAATACTTTCTTATTTTCAAATTGATCAATTCGTTTCATATCTAGAACTCCATTTCTACTCTTACTATTTTACCATTTTTATGAAAATAAAAAAGCCACAAAGGGCTTTCTTATTTGTTTTTGTCCTCTACCAATTATTCTACAGACTTGAGGGCTTCTAACATATCCACCTTTCGGAGATAATGATTGACAAAAACTCCTAGGATGGTCAAAATGACACTGACAGCTAGAACTGGAATGAGATAAACTTCCCAGCCGACCTTTGGTTGAAAACGGAAGGTACCAGGTGCGATCATCTGAATGAGAAATTGATGGAGATAAAAGCCTGATACCAATCCTACAATCATTCCAATTAGTGACAATAGGATGGTTTCCCGATAGATGTAAAGGGTCACTTCTTTATTATGAAAACCAAGAACCTTGATGGTTGAGAGTTCCCGAATCCGTTCAGCAACATTGATATTGGTCAAATTATAGAGAATCACGATGGCTAATAGCACCGATACCAGAACCAAAATCGCCATGGTATGATTCAGAGAATTAGCAAAACTTTCAAAGAGCTGAATGGTGGAGGCATTTTGAACGAGGCCACTGACAGCTACCTGGTCCATAAATTCTCCTGCGACTCTTTCAGTATTCCCTTCACTTTTATCCTTAAGTTGGACCAGATAGGTATTCATCTTGGGAGCTTGACCATATATCTCCTCATAGGTCGCCTGATTCATATAAACAAAATGGCCTACGTAGTGTTCGGTAACGGCTCCAACCTTAAAGGTTTTTCCATCTATTGTAAAGTTGTCACCAAGGGAAACTCCTGCCAACTGGGCTAATTTTTCAGTCAGAACAAGTCCGTTAGATAAGCTCAGTTTTTCCCCATTTTTTTCTAAATGGACAAAGGGGTCCAGGTCATCTTGATCCGTTACCATCATGGTCACAGTTTGAACACCAGCCTTGCCTGCATACTTTTCTTCAATCTGTTTGGAAGAAATTAAACGATAGTTTTCAACTTCATCACTCTGCAATTTTTCTTCTAGCTTGGCCATATCAGAATCTGAAGCCCGAGAATTGACAGAGAGAATCATCTGGTATTGTTGCAGATCATTAAACTGCCTGTCAGCTACTCCTACAACAGAGGATTGAATCCCAAGTCCTGCAAAGAGGAGGGCTACTGAACCTGCAACTCCAAAAATGGTCATCAGCATGCGTTGTTTGTAACGGAAAATGTTGCGGGCAGTTACCTTTTGGGTAAAGCTCAAATGAGACCAGATAAAGGTGATGCGCTCCAAAAGAATCTTGGAACCTTTGACTGGTGGCTTGGGTAGTAATAATTGCGCTGCTTCTTCATGCAACTCTCTGCGAGATACAAGGTAAGCAGGTAGGACACTAGCTACTAAGCTTAGTCCCAAAGCCAAGCAACTATAGGTCCAGTAGAAATACTGCTGACTTTCTCCAACAATCATTCGCTCAGTGATGATATGCGAAATAGTAGGTGCTAAGATGTAATGACCAATCAGAATTCCTAGAAGGGTGCCAAGAGTACCAGCAACTAGACCGTAAATCACAAACTTAGCAATGATATCCTTGCTATGGTAGCCTAGAGCTTTGAAAATCCCTGCATTGGTTCTCTCCTCGTCTACAAAACGGGTCATGGTGGTAAAGGTAACCATGGCTGCTACGGCATAGAGAACAACTGGGAAGATATTCCCTACGGCACGAATACTCATAGCCGAGTTACTATACATGAGATAACCTTGACCAGTAGGAGAACTCTTGCGATTGTAGACATGATAGCTTGGCTCTGTCAGAGCATTGACTTCATCCTGACTGGTCTGCCATTTAGCCTTTTCCTTAGTAAGATCTGTTTCGGCTTGGCTCAGCTTTTCCTGTTCCTGCTTTAGTTGTTCTTTTGCTTCTTCTAACTGACTAGACGCTTGACTTTTTTGTGGCTCTGGTAGTTGGCTCACTTGATTTTCTTGAGCTTGTAGACGCGTTTCGATTTCCTGTAAGCGTTTCTTGCCAGATGTCAAATTGGTCTCTGCTTCATCCAGTTGTTTCTTGCCTTCATCAAGGGACTCTTGGGCATCCTTCTTCATTTTCTCTAGCCACGCTTGTCCATTATCAGCAACTAAGTTCTTTAGAGTCTCCTCTTCTTCCTCTAGCTTCTTTTCGTAATCACTGGAAAAAGGATTGACATCTGTTAGGCTAGCAAAACGCAAGCGGGCAATCGTGTAAACAGAGCTCTTGAAATTTGCTTCAGTTATGACAGCGTAAGCTGCTAGATTCCCATTACCACTGGCTGAACTCCCCATATCCGTTTTTGAAAAAATATCTGGAGAGTGGACAAAGCCTGTAATGGTATAACTATCCCGCTTCAACTGAGAATTACTGCCCTTTTTTTGACTCAAATAAATGACTTGACCAATCTGATAGCGATCTTTCAAAAAGTCCGCCAAGGCTAGTTCATCTTCTTTCTCAGGCAAACGACCTTCCGTTACTTGAAATTTTGAAATCTTATCAGTATTTGAAAAGATTCGTATGGCATCTTCACTATTTGCCAGAGTCAAATCTGTCATATAACCAAATTCAACATCTGCTCCCGTATGGTTTTGCAATTCTTCCTGGTCTGCCTGATCTAGACCATAATCTGCTATGACAGTAATATCAGCCAGATTGGCTTTTTGAATATAATCCCATGCTGTTCGCTCCATATTGGGACTGGCTACTTTGAGACCAACCACGGCTAAAGAACCTAACATCATCAGAGTTAGGATGGATAAGAACCGTCCCTTTGAACCTGTGAAAGACTGGAGCAGGTCTTTCCAATATGTCTTTCTTTTCATCTCAGTACTCCAAATCATCAATATCCTGTGGTTGAGGATTGAGGACAACACTCTTGACACTGGCATCATGCATCTGAATAACGCGATCAGCTATGGGAGCTAGCGAAGCATTATGGGTCACGATGATAACGGTGGCTCCTTTTTTACGTGACATATCTTGCAGAATCTTTAGAACCTGCTTACCAGTCTGGTAGTCCAAAGCTCCCGTTGGTTCATCACAAAGGAGAATTTTAGGATTTTTAGCCACAGCTCGAGCAATGGATACCCGTTGTTGCTCGCCACCTGACAACTGGGCTGGAAAGTTATTGAGACGGTGACCTAAGCCTACATCCTTGAGAACCTGTTCTGGATCTAAGGCATCGGCAACAATTTCTGAAGCTAGCTCGACATTTTCTTTAGCAGTCAAGTTAGAAACCAAATTGTAAAACTGAAAGACAAAGCCAACGTCATCTCTGCGATAGTTGGTTCTCTGATGGGAGGTATAGTCAGAAATGTTAGTCCCATCAATCCAGACTTGCCCTTCATCGTTTGTATCCATACCACCTAGAATATTCAAAACTGTTGACTTCCCTGCACCAGATGAACCAAGGATAATGACCAGTTCTCCCTTTTCAATCTCGAAGTTGACATCTCGATTTGCTACAATTTCTGTATCACCAGTATGATACCTCTTATAGCTATTTTTCATTTCAATATAAGCCATCCTATCTCCTCCTCTTCTCCTACTATTTTCACCTTTATTATAACTCTTTTGATAGCAAAAAAGCCATCTAATGATGACTTTTTTTAGCTCATATTTTGAGAGTCTCCTGAGATTCGTTTCCCCACATTTTTCATAGCTAACAATGATTCGGATGTTCTTTCATATTCTTGATTGCATGAAGTAGTTATCAAGTGGAAATAGGAAAACTAACACCTATTTAACATACTCTTTTTTCGTGAATTTCCCAAACTTTCGATAAATAGAATTCCCAATAGCAAAAGAATTATCGTGCAAGGCAGTAAGACCACCCCCATGCCCCAATTTAGATTGACATTATCAATTTGCTTAGGTAATCTTCCAGACAAAATCTCCACTGAACGCAAGTAAGTAAAGGGAATCAGATGTGCAATCCTCTGAAGAGGCTGAATGGTTTGGATACCAAACAATAAGCCAACTATCCCAATTAAGGAAATAAAGAGGACAGGCATTTTTTGCTTGAAATAGTATGCAATCAAGTAGACGACTTCCACAACAACGATAAAAGCTAAGAAAGCTAATAACAAGCCAGGAAATAACACATCTTGTATCTTTCCAATAGTTACCTCTTGATTCACTAAGCTATAAATCGGGTAGGGATAATCTAACTGTCCAAAACCACTTATCAGACTTCCCACTAGAAAAGAAAATCCGCTGATTCCGATAAACAGCACAGTTACATAACCCACTCCAACTCCAAGAGAGGATATTGCAAATGTCACTTTTGAAAAAGGATATAACTGAGCTGTATCCAGATGATTTTGATATCTTTCTGCGAACAGTTGCGTTAGCATAAAAATAATAGCAACCACAAACAAGCTTGGGATGATAAGCTCTAAAATCCAGACAATCTGATCAATCCCATGGGTCGGATATTCTAAATTGTGAGCTTTTATGTTTAAGGGATACAGGGCTTGATAAATCTTTCGTTCGCGGTCAACCGCCATTTTTAAGTCAGAGCTAGAAGTCGGTTCCTTCGATACAATTTCATAACTCTTTTCCTCAGCTTGCCACTGCAAATAGTAGGCTTCTTTCCAGCGTCCTTCTTTTAACAAAGTCAGAATTTCTTTCTTTTGCGTCAAAAGATTTTTTTGCGAGTCTAAATTTTCTTTAGCAAACTGGTATTCCTCCGAGCTGGTGTCAGACATTTGGGAGAGTTTTTCTTCATTTTCATTGATTGCTCTCTCGTTAGTTGCAATACGAGTTTCCAACCGACTCTCCAAGCTGACTGAGTTTGCAGTCCGACTATTGAAATAAAAGGTAACACCGAGTACAGAGACAAATAAAGATAAGATAATCCAGTTTAAGCGACTTTTGAAAACTTTTTTCAATAAAAATTGACTAACATCTTTCATAAACTAAACCTCTTCTATCTGACCCTGATGAATGGTTACTACTCTATCGCAGACATCAACCAACTCTTCCTTATAGTGGGAACTTAAAAGAACCAGCTGTTCTTGTCTATCAATTTGCGCCAGCCTATCAAAAAACTTCTGTCGATAATACTCATCTAAACCATTTGTAATCTCATCCATGAGCCAGCATTTCGCCTGACTGAGGAAATACATGGCAATCACCAAGCGTTGCTTCATACCTAAGGAATACTTGCGAATGGGAAGGCTGATATAATCAGACATTTCCCAATAGGCAATTTCATCCCTCAAGTTCAGGTCTGACTTCCAAATATTTTTTATAAGGTGAAGGTAGTCCATCCCACTTAAGTTTCCATCCAGCCATTCAACACTTTCATAATAAAATAAAGAAGGAGGGACTGTGATATTTCCACTACTTATGGGAATTAAGTTGCTAATGGCGCGGAACAGAGTCGTCTTTCCAGAGCCATTGATAGCAAGAACGCCATAAATCCTACCTTTCTCAAAGGTGAAATCTACATCTTGTAAAATGATTTGTCGCGTTTTTAAGGTAACATGAGTAAGTCTTAACATATCAAACCCTCCTTTTTCTCACTCTTTAACGATTAAAAGTCTCCGCTGTAGTAGTTTATGAACTCATAACGATAGAAATTCCAGCCAGAACCTACTTTATACTTCATAACGATATCGCTACCATATGTTAATATAGATACGTCTGTGGCAATTCATACTAGACTTATAGTAGGTATTCCAATAATACCGATAACTTTTAGTGACTGTCACAACAGATACACTGGATTGAAAAGACCAATTCATAACAAACTAGCTAATAACACGACTTTGACTGACTTTTCATATTTTTCATTGCATTTATATCATTACTATTGGAAACGCTTTTATTATATCATTTTCCCCGTTTTTATACAACAGTTCCCATTTGTTTTAATAATATATAACACTTAGAAGTTAGCTAGTCATACTTTCTAAAAATAAGATTGTCTAACTAGCATAGAGAAAATATGGGATGTGATTTCATTTGATAAAATGGCTTAGGCTAAGACTAGCCTTGGTTTAGCAGACTAAACATCTTCAAGGGAACCTGCTATCAAATGAAAGGTAATTTATGAATAAGAAGCCAGCTCTGTCTTATACTCAATGAAAATCAAAGAGCAAACTAGGAAGCTAGCCGCAGGTTGCTCAAAGCACTGCTTTGAGGTTGTAGATAAGACTGATGAAGTCAGTCACATATATAATCCAAGGCGACGTTGACGCGGTTTGAAGAGATTTTCGAAGAGTATTACATTTTCTTGTTGTTCACTACAGTTGACAATGAGCCAAAAAAGCGAACAAGACCAGTCTCTGTAGATCAGAAAACTAGTTTTGTCCGCTTTTTATTGTCGAGATCTGTTTCTTGGTCCAATCTCTATGACTTAGATGCTTTTACATCATCTTATTCGTTTTCTTTTTTCTTTCCCATTGCAAACATACCAAGAAGTGCTCCTACAACACCTGCTGTTGCAAGGGTTGCATTTTCCTTAGTACCTGTTTCAGGGAGGATATTTTGACGACTTGCAGGCGCTTGGTAGGTCTTGTCTTGTGACATAGCAAGAGCTACAAGAGACTGCTCATCTTTGTATTCTGGAACCTCATGGATTGCTCCTTCTACTCCATTGACACCACCTGTGTATTCTGGGCTTACTTCTTGAACAGCTGCTTCTTCACCATTCACTCCACCAGTAAACTCTGAAACTTCATGAATAGATGCTTCTGCTCCATTGACACTACCTGTAAATTCTGGGACTTCGTTCTTAGCGGCTTCTACTGCATTGACACCACCTTCAAATTCTGGGACTTCTACTACTGGTGCTGGCTCGTCGCCTACTGTGCCGATTGCTTCTGTGTATTCTGGAACTTCATGAACAGCTGCTTCGACTGCGTTAACGCCACCCTTGAATTCTGGTATTTCTACTACTGGTGCTGCTTCGTCACCTGCTGTACCGATAGCTTCAGTGTACTCTGGAACTTCATGAACAGCTGCTTCAACAGCATTAACCCCACCCTTGAATTCTGGGACTTCTACTACCGGAGCTGGCTCATCGCCTGCTGTGCCAATAGCTTCAGTGTATTCTGGAGCTTCATGAACAACTGCTTCGACTGCGTTAACGCCACCCTTGAATTCTGGGACTTCATGAATAGTTGCTTCACCTGCTGCGCCAATTGCTCCTGTGTATTCCAGAACTTCATGAACAGCTGCTTCGACTGCGTTAACGCCACCCTCAAATTCTGGAACTTCTACTACCGGAGCTGGCTCGTCGCCTGCTGTGCCAATAGATTCAGTGTATTCTGGAGCTTCATGAACAACTGCT
>NZ_KV807753.1:12776-46025 GCF_001812125.1 Streptococcus sp. HMSC071D03 | reverse complement strand
ACTCTGGAACTTCTACTACTGGAGCTGGCTCGTCGCCTGCTGTGCCAATTGCTCCTGCGTATTCTGGTACTTCATGAACAGCTGCTTCTGCTCCGTTAACACCGCCTGTGAATTCTGGAACCTCGTGGATAGCTGGATCAGTTTTACCTGATACTTCTTTCTTAGTTCCGACTAAGACAATCTCATCTTGTGCTGCTTCAACAACTTCACGAAGTTTTTCAGTACGGCTTCCATCTACTGCTACTTCAGTAAGGATGCGTTCTTTACCTTCACGACCTACTTGAGTCACACGAGTTTCACCTTCTGGAAGAGTCGGATCATCTTGCTTAATAGACTTAAAGCTAATTGCTTCTTCTACCACTTCTAGGCTAGGAAGTGCTTCTTGAACAGCTGGTTCTGCCTTAGCAGTTTCGACCTCATCTTTAGTCAATTGGATTCGGTACTCTTTAACGTTCTTACCACTTTCTGAAACAAGACGTACCAAAACTGGAAGTTTATCGTCACCACTATCAACAACTGTCGCCGCTACGTTTTCACCAGCTTCCACTGTTACTTTAGGACGAGTTCCACTATAGGTTACTTGGTAATCTACACGAGCTTTAGAGAAGTCAGCAAGCTCTCTACCATCCACAAGAAGTTTAGAAGCTGTATTGTCCTTAGGTGCTTCACTTGGTGCGATAAAGGCCATTTCAGTGATAGCCACACCCTTCTTGTCAGCTTTTCTATCCATGCGCCATCTCATAGCTTTAGCTTTGACTGGTGCAAAGGTTACATGGATGTCAGTTCCTGCTTGAATCTCTTGATCCGCACGGTATTCAACTTTCTCCCAGTTAGAAGGAGTGTTGAATGGATGTCCTGGATCGTATGGTTGGTAGTTAGAGTAATATTCTGGTGAATCAAATTCTGGTCCAACATAGCGTTCTAGGACGAGTTTAGAAGGGGCGTCTGTTCCACCATCAGCAAAGAAGCGAATTTTTCCTTCTGCAACTGAACGCTCAACAATTTGACCATTTTCTCTGAAGATAACCCCTACTGAAACTTCTGGATTAGAAGATGGAGTTGCAGACCAGTTAGTCCAACGATGACTTTCATCATCAGAACCATCATTGACATAGTCCACACGGTCACGAGAGTTTGGATCGATATCGTTAGTTGCTGAGGCAAATGAGCGGTTGCTGTCATCATCGAAGTCTGGGTTGTCTGATAGGTTTTCACCGAGTTTGTCTGTCACACGTACAGCCACTTCAGCAGATAAATCAGTACCCAAAACGCGACCATGAACTGTAAATTCACCAGCTTTTGTTAGATTTTCTGCTGGTACTTCTTCCCAGTCAACAGCCAAGTCCTTGACTTCATAGCCATCTTTTCCTGTAAAGTAAACAGGGACTTTGGCTGGTAATTCTAAGGCTTGTCCTTTAGCAACCAAGCGAGAAGCTTTAGTCGCTGTTATCGGCTTACTTGTTAGCAAATCTTTGTCAGTTGTGAAGTGTAGGCGGTATTCACCTAGGATATCTCCATTTTCTGCCTTAACAACAACAACACGGACTGGATCTCCTTCACGTACGCTTGGTACAACTGTTGCAATACCATTTTCAGTTACACTTGCTGTTACAGCTGGAACTTTTCCTTGGCTTGCTTCAAGATAGTAGTCAGTCAAGCCTGGGTTAAAGTTTGGCAAATCTTTTCCATCTACTTGGATTTGCGCTTGAGCTTTCTTAGCTGCAGCTACTTGTTTAGAGAAGATTTGCAATTCTGTAATTGAAGTACCCCATTTACCATCTGGTCTAACCATGCGGATACGAACTGCGTAAGTGTTGACTTTATCAAAGCTAAAGTGAGTCATTTCTCCAGCTCTTACTTGATCTGGAGCCTTGAGATTTGTCACTTGTTTCCAGTTTTTATCGTCATTAAAGACATGGTCTTCACTAGCTACAAAGCTTGGATTCTTAGGAACTGTTGGAGTTGCTGAACCGACATAGTATTCGATGACATAGGATTTAGGTGCACCAACACCGTGGTCTTCGTGGAAGGCGACATTGAGATTATCAACTGAACGTTTAGACATGATACCAGAGTCACCAAAGAGAATTCCCACTGATGCTTCACTTGTACGGTTCCAGTTTGTCCAACGGTTTGCTGGTTGGTTATTATATGAGATTAGTTTGTCATTGACATTGGCTACTGAGTCGGTTGGATTTGAGTCTGATGCAAAGGCAAGTGGCAATTCTGAACCAGTCCACTGGTCAGAAATATTAGCACCAGTTTCTGTCTGTGAAGACACACGAACATGAAGTTTGGTTGGTAGTTGAGTACCTTCGACATGTCCTGTCACAGTAAACTTGCCTTCTTGTGCGTATTGGCTTGGTTCAATTGCGTCCCAAGTTACTTTAGCTGAAGAGACTTGGCCATTTGAGTGATAAGTCCGAACACTCTCTGGTAATTGAGGAGCTTCTGCAACTGGAGTTGTTACGCTCACTTCTTCGACAGCAATGATACCTTCTACAGATACTTTTGCATGAGCCTCTTTTTCGAGCCCTTCTACTTTACCAAGAACATCAAAGCTATGGTATTTAGCAAGTTCTTCCTTAGCAACTGCTTGCCAAGTCACCTTGTGAACCTTCGGAAATCCTTTGTCGTACTCTACAGTTACTGTAGCTGGGAGACTTGGTTCTTGGTTCAAACCTGTCACGACACTAACTGGACGGATGGCTTGGACGACTTTAGCTTCAGTATTTGCTTGAATGTTCAAGTCAATCTGACCTTCTGCTCCTTCAAATTGAGCTTTCAGAGTTACTTGACCTGGTTTGTGCAATTCAAGCATACCTTTACGAACGGCTACATCTCCCTCACCTGTAGTTGAGAAGGTAACCTTGTCAGCCTTCAAGACTGCCTGAGTACCATCTTGGTAGTGAGCCAAGACCTTGATACCGACCGTTTGGTCCTCTTTCAAAGCAGCTGCATTTTCAACTTCTAGGCTCAAACGTTCAATTTGTGGAGCCTCTTGTAGGAATTGGATAGCATAGGTTTGTAGTGGGCCACCATCATTTGGTTGAACATGGATAGTTGCTCGCATACCATTTGCTTCATTAGCTTGAATAACTGTCACTTCTGCATTTTCAGCTGTAGCTTTAACCTCTGGCAAAGCTACGCCATAAGCAAGCTTGTGGTATTTTACAGGTTGGTCAGTTGAAAGACCTTCAACCGCTTGATCTGCCACAGTTACACTTGGAACTACTGGATTAGCAGCTTGACCTTCTGCCACTACCAAGGTCGCAGCGATTTCTTCATCTTCTAAAATACCTTTTGCTTGGATGCGAGAGCCTGGGATTGCTAGTTTAGCTTGATCTTCAGCTGCAATTTCCCACTTATCAACATCATAGCTTGCTACAGTACCATCTGACAATACGTAGGAAACAGATTTGTCAACTGAATTTAGGTCTGTATTTGGAGCGATTCTCTTAACGACAGGCAATTCTGCTTCGAGTGCCAAGACTTCAACACGCGCTTCTACTTCACGTCCTTCTGCCACACCTTTAACAGTAACAATTCCTGGTTCGTTGATATCAACTGCTGACCACTCTACTGGAAGTTTTGCACGACTGCCGTCACTGTAGATAAATGCCACTTTCTTAGGCATTTTTGGTGCTTGCCCGATAACTGTACGTACTTTAGGTACTTCTGTACCTAAGACAGTTTTTTCTTCTTGGTCTTTCTTACCTGTGAAGATAGTAGTTTGAGCAGATTTCAAGAAATCAGAGTGAGCAGTCAAAGTAAATTTACCAGCTTGCTCAGTTGATTTAACAATGACAACACCCTTACCATTGAAGGCCTTACGGATCCATGAACCGTCTGCTTGTTCTTTGTAACGCTCACGGCTAGCTTGTTCACCGTTATCCACACCGACAATTTGACCTTGACCATGCAACTGGAAGCGCACAAGGTTGTTAGCTGTAGGAACTACATTACCAGCCTGGTCAACGATTTCATAGTAAATATAAGTGAGGTCTTTCCCGTCTGCTGCGATAGCATGTTCTTCTTTCACTAAGCGAACACCTGCAGGCTCTCCAGCAGTCGTAATCTTATCACGAGCAATTTCATTACCTGCTTCATCACGAGCAACTGCTTCCAAAGTTCCAGCTTCGAAAGCAACCTTCCACTCAAGGTAAAGTTCCTTGGCATTGGCACCTTCTTGGTAAGTACGTCCATCACTAGTTTGTTTTTTGTTAAATGTCTTCTTGCCTAGAGATTCACCGTTCAAGAATAACTCAACACTTGCAGCGTTAGAGTAGGCACGAACAGGAATCTTACCATCTGCATCCGCTACGTTAGCTTTCAGAGTAGGATCTTCCCAGTTCCAGTGAGGAAGCAGGTGAACCATTGGTTTCTTCTGAGCAGAAACCCATTGGCTTTGATACAAGAAGTAGTCATGTTTTGGAATACCAGCTGTATCTACGATACCAAAGTAAGAACTTTTAACTGGTGTTTGGTTTTGGTTGTGCCATGGAGTAGGCTCACCAATATAGTCAGTACCTGTCCAGATGAACTGACCTGCATAGCCTGCATTGTCACGGTCAAAAGTCCAAGATGCAGTTGCTGTTTTACCCCAACCAACACGGTCATTACCGTAGTCTGACTGCTCGTAATTACGGTAAGCCTGATTGCTATGAACTAGCTCACTCTCTGGACGGAAATAGCTTCCACGTGTACGAGTTGCAGAAGAAGTTTCTGATCCGTAAATCAACCAGTTTGGATGTTTAGCACGCAGTTTCTTGTAGTTGTCTTCTGAATAGTTAAATCCAACCGCATCCAGTTCGTCAGCGATTTTTTCATGACCACCACTACCATCACCGAAACGGAATTTATCTGCTCCCATAGTGACATAGCGTGTCTTATCAACGTCCTTGATGACCTTGACCAAACGCTTAACAGTCGCTAGAGAATGTGGATCTCCTGAAGCTTCACCGATTTCATTACCGATAGACCACATGAAGATAGCTGGGTTGTTCTTGCCTCTTTCGACCATGGTACGCAAGTCAAAATCAGACCATTTTTCACCTTTTTTAGCTTCTGGGTGAGTGGCATCTTTTTCAAAGAAACGGCCGTAGTCGTACTGTTTCTTACCACCATACCAAGTATCAAAGGCTTCTTCTTGGACCAACAAACCTAGTTCTGCAGCAATCTGCAAAGTTTGCTCACTAGCTGGGTTGTGGGTTGTACGGATAGAGTTCACACCCATATCCTTCATCTGTTTCAGACGACGGTATTCTGCCTTATAGTTTTCTTCAGCTCCTAGAGCTCCGTGGTCATGGTGAAGAGAAACTCCATGGAATTTAATGCGTTCACCATTCAAAGAGAAGCCTTCATTTGGTGTCCAGTTATAGTAACGGTAACCAAACAAGTCCTTCTTAGCATCGACCAATTGACCATCACGATAAACACGAGTCACCAACTCATAAAGGGCAGGCTTGTCATTAAGGACTGTCCAAAGTTTGGGTTTCTCAACTTGCAAAATAGCATTTAGACTAGTAGATTGATGAGCTTTCAAGACTTGGCTATCTGTACGAACCACGTCCGTTACAGCCTGACCATTTCGTTCGATAATTTGGTATTCAGCAAGAATTTCATGATCTTTGTCATCTGTATTGACAATCTTACTTGTTACATGAGTATCAACCTTACCATTTTGTTGTTTTTCAAGGTCTGGTGTTAAGATAGTTGTTCCATTTTTCTCAGCATGAACCTTATCTGTGACTTGAAGGGTAACATCGCGGTAAATACCACTTCCTGAGTACCAACGGCTACTTGGTTGTTTATTAACCGCATGTACAGCTACGACATTTTCACGACCGTCTTTATTGAGATAATCAGTGATGTCATAAGAGAATTGGTTGTAACCATTTGGATAGTGACCAACTAGCTGACCGTTTACATAGACTTGCGAATCCATATAAACACCATCAAAGACTAGGTGAACATTCTTGTTAAGGTCTTTTTCGTCTAGTTTAAAAGTCTTGCGATACCAAGCATACCCACCATTCAGTTGTCCACCTTCGTTTTGGGCAGGTGACTGATGGTCGAAGTCGTTATAGATACTCCAGTCGTGAGGGAGGTCTAATTTCTTCCAACTTGATACATCGGCATCTGGCTTGATGGCGTCGTTGGCATTAGCATTGAGTTTAAAATGCCAGTTTTGGTTAAATTCTACTTTACGGTCCTCAACCAATTGATTTACCTCCTCGCTGGTAGCCGGTTTTAGGTACGGTTTTTCCGTTTGAGAAGATTGATCTTGAGTAATTACTTGAGGTTTCTTATCTAGCATGGAATCCTCTTTTTTGTCAGAGTCTGATTGTAGAGTTTGATCGTCCTGTGTTTTTTCAACTTCATGAGCTGGTGTAGCAACTTCACTTGCAGCTGATTCGGTTGATGCTGGCTGTTCTGGACTTCTTGTTTCACCAAGTTCCTCTTTATGAGAATCATCCTCTACTTTTTCTGTAGCAACTGCAATTGGAGTTTCATCAGCTGAAACTGGGTTTACACCAGCTACTCTTGCTCCAAATAAGACTGAGCAAGTACCGATGACTACAGAGCAAGTTCCAACGGTAAATTTTCGGATACTATACACTCTTTTTCGATTCCAATGATCTTTTCCCATAAGATCCTTCTCATATTCGTAACCGCTTCTATTTTTGTGTAAGCGCTCTACTTTTTCAGTAGTATTTTGCTTCCATTTTATAAAATAATATAAGAAACTTCAATACTGGCAGCATAAAAATCATACTTTTGATTCTTTTTTCTATAATTTGTAGAAAAGTTTAAAAATCTGAATGTACATTTAGTGAATGGTTTTACTAAAAAAGGCGGTGGGACAGAAATCGATAGACAAAGTCTCGATTTCGTAGTCCCAGCCCCGCGAGGATGATTAGGAGCTTTTTGGAGTCTAAAAGACGAACAAAAAGTTCAATCAGCTACCGCGTCAAAGTTTGATTGCTAATAAAAAGTGAGGTCAGGATCTTTTGTCCCAACCTCTTTTACGGACTATCAAACTGATATTTCCTTATAGATTATTGATTAGATTTCCCCTTTTCCAAAAGCTTGACCATCTCATTTTTACGCTCTTCTAGCTCGGCAATTTGATGGAGTAAAAGTCCTGAAAAATCACATTCAAGCTCTTCCGATTCGCCACTATTATACCAATCTAGAGCTACTATATGATTGTCCTTATCAAAGCAAAAAATCACATCTCCATCCCCGATGATAGACAGAAACGGAATATAATCCACAAAGCCCAGAGCGTGTAATTCCTTGGTTTTAATTCGAATATCTAAGAAATCTGGGATACCGTTGGCAATCCCCAAGACCTTAATACCTCGACAGAAGGTCCAAAATGGTGCTACATCGTAAGCCTTGGCTCTTGGCCATAGCTCTTCCCTGACTTCCATAAAGAGACCTCCCAGAGATGACATGGTGAATTCCCTGAAATCTTCTGGCAGACGAATGCCGTATTGATTTTCAAAATCCTGAACATCTTCTTCCGATGGTTCATTGCCCATGCAGGCGACAACCTGATAAGTTTCCTTATCATAGTGACGAAAATACTCATAAACTTCCTTGAGTGCCATTATTTTAATCCTTTTTACTCAGAAATAGTAACTACAAAGCCATCTGGCAAGATGACTTGCTGACCATCTTCAAACTGGCAATGACTCTCTAAATCAACTGAATCTCTGTCTAAAGTATATTTCTCAGAAGACTGATTAAAGATGGCTTGAACTTCTTTTCCTTGGTAGTCCCATTTCAAGGATAAAACATCTAGTTTCACTTCTTCCAAGCGATAATTTCCATGCTGAATAATACTTGCCACTTCCTTACGGACATGAATCAACTGTTTCATAAAATTCAGCATATCATTTTCCTTAGACACACGGTCCCAAGGCATGACACGACGGCAGTCAGGGTCTGGTCCACCTATTAGTGCCAGCTCTGTTCCGTAATAGATACAAGGAGTCCCTTTTTGAAGGTAGAGGAAAGTTAGGGCAGCCTTGACATGCTGGATATTTCCTTTGGCAGTTGTGAGGATACGCTCTGTATCATGAGAATCTAAAAGGTTAAACATCACCTCTGAGATTTGTTGCTTGTAGTACATCGACTGGCTATTGATTTCTGAAATAAATTGCTCTGTCTTTTTATGCTGACGCAAGAAATAATCCTTGATACTTTCAGAGAGTGGATAGTTCATAACAGCATGGAACTCGTCTCCTTGTAGCCAAGGTTGTGAGGTATGCCAGATTTCACCTAAGATGTACAAATCAGGCTTTTTAGCAAGAACTGCCTTTCTGAAATCTCTCCAGAACTGGTGGTCAATTTCATTTGCAACGTCCAAACGCCAAGCATCGATATCAAAATTTTCAATCCAGTAGGTTGCAACCCTCAAAAGATAGTCTTTGACTTCAGGGTTAGCTGTATTTAACTTAGGCATATAGCTGGCAAAAGCAAAGGTATGATAAGGGAGTTCTCTTGGGTTCTTAAGTTTATCCTCTGTAACTGGGAATTCTTGGATATGGAACCAATCTTTATATGGTGACTTTTCTCCGTTCTTTAGAACATCCTGCCATTGGACTGACTGGTTGCCAATATGATTAAATACTGCATCTAGCATAATCTTGATACCACGTTTGTGGGCTTCCTCGACTAGATTACGAAAGACTTCCTTGTCTCCAAAGTGACGGTCGATTTCAAAATAATCCGTCGTATCATACTTGTGATTGGTCGTTGCTTCAAAAATCGGACATAGGTAAAGTCCAGTGATTCCCAAATCTTTAAGATAGTCTAAATGATCAATAATCCCTTGTAAATCTCCACCAAAAAAATCATCCATGTTAGGTGCAATGACAGCATCCCACTCTCGAGCTCCATCTGGAGTCAAATTAGGATTTCCATTCGCAAATCGTTCTGGGAAAATCTGATACCAAACGGTATTTGAAACCCAGTCAGGAACTTGGCAACCGTCAATTTCGTGAATATAAGGAAGCTTGAAACCATTCCCTTCAGCATCCAAGTTTTCTTGAGTATGTTCTACACAACCTTTATCACCGTAATAAACACCCTGACCTTCTTTATCAAGGAGCTCAAAGAGATATTGAATTCGTGCAAAATCAACCGATACTGTAACCTGCCAATAGTCAAATAGGGCATCTGAGGTTACTTTAGTCATTTCTTTCTTGGCTTCATACTTATCCTCGATGAAGATAAAGGGATCTCCATAGTGTAAGATGACCTGCTGGACATCATCTTTCTTGGTTCTGATTCGGATATGTAGCTGACCTTCTTTGTACAGATAAGCATACTCTGATTCTGGTCTATGATAAATGGCTGTTAATTCCATATTTTGTCTCCTAAATAATCATCATCAACAAAAAACGCAAACGTTTTCATAACTAACAGAACTAGTATACTATTTAAAGATTCGATTTGCAATTTTTATACCAGTTTTACGATAGATATATAGATGGACAAGGGTAAAATTGAATAGACTCTTTATGAGCTTTAAAAAGAGAGTTTCCATGAACCGGAAAACTCTCCATCATTACGAATCAGATGATTAGAATAAATGCTATCTGATATCTTTAATCTTCTAAAATGAAAATTTCTTCAACATGTAGTTGTAGCAACCTTGCAATTTTCATTGCTAGTTCAAGTGTAGGATTGTACTTGTCATTCTCGATAGCAATAATGGTTTGTCGACTAACGCCTAATATTTTTGCCATATCTTCCTGACGTAGTCCTTCAGACTTTCTTAGCTGTTTGATATTATTTTTCATACAGCATTAGTCTTTCTGAAAACAATAAATGCCAATCGCCAAAACTACGATAAGGATAACAACCATCAAAATTACTCCTTGAACAAGTTTATTTGGTTCTTTAAACTCTTCATCACCACCAATCATTTTCTGTTTTATGGCAGTTTGTGCAAATCCTTGAACAGAAATAGATAAACATAAAATCAGACTTGGTAACATTTCAAGTTCAATGCCTTTTGTAATAGATTGATAAATATTAAATACTGTCCACCCACATAAGCCAAATAGAGCCGTTTTATAACCCCATTCCTCAGAACGTAGCTGAATCGCTCTGTCCATTTCATCCATTTTTCTCATAGTCCTGTTCCTCCAATCTGTCAAAACAATGTCAAGAGCTCTTTACATTGTTTATTATACTCTAAATCGATAAAATGTCAAGATGTTTTAACATTTTTAGGCTTTTTTATTTTCTTCTATTCTAAGAATATTTCTAACTCCGATTTACAGCCTAGTCAATCCGACAAAGGGCAAGTTCTTTTAATCCTATTTTATCTTGACTTCATAAGCTTCGACTATAGATATACTTTTAGTTATGTTAGACTCGAAGTTTATCCTCTCTTTTCTGCTTTCTTATCTCTATGATACCTTTAAACTATCTAATAAAGAATAAACTACCAGTATTTTCAGGGATTATTTTTGATAAACAACTCCTCCTAATTAAAGCAAAAAGCCATTCCTCAAGGGAACAGCTTTCTCACTTATAATTAAATGTTTCCCCAGCTAACTTATCCGCTAGCTTGGGAAAGAGGGTATAAAACTTATGAGCCAAGTTCAACAAAACTGGGAGATTAAGTTCACGTTTGTTTTTTCCTATAATCTTGACAATCTTTTTAGCCACTGCATCTGGTTCTAGCAGGAAGCGGTCAACCGATTTGAGATAGGTTCCATCTGGGTCGGCTTGGTCAAAAAATCCTGTACGAATCGGTCCTGGATTAACAGTCGTCACATAGACACCATAGGGCATAAGTTCAAGGCGCTGAGCGTTTGAAAATCCAATAGCCGCAAACTTGGTCGCCGAGTAAAGACTGGACTTGCCAGTCGCTATCAAACCTGCCATGCTAACGATATTGATGATATGACCTTTTCGCATTTCCTTCATGCGAGAAGCAACCAAACGAGATAGATTCATGAGAGCAAAGGTGTTAACCTCAAACATTTGATGAATATCTTGATTAGAAATCTTGTCAAAATCCTCAAAAATCCCGTAGCCAGCGTTGTTAATCAAAACATCAATCTTACCATAACGGAGATAGAGGTCAGCTACCAATCCTTCTAAGGCTTGCTCATCGGTAATGTCAATCTCAATCAATTCTACATGTGGGTGGTTTCCGTATAGTTGAGCTAATTTTCCCTTATTTCTACCTAGCAAAATGAGTTGGTCTTGAGGCAAGAGTTTGACCATTTCTTGAGCTAGACCACCGCTAGCTCCTGTAATAAGAATAGTAGACATGCTTTTCCTTTCTCGAGATTCTAGATTTCCACTTCTTCTAGATCTTTAACCACATGAACATTTTCAAAAATACTAGCAGCGTCTTTCTTGAGCTGGCTGATATCTTTTGATAGGAAACGGGCACTGATATGGTTGAGTAAGAGTCGTTTGGCTCCTGCTTCTGTTGCCACCTGAGCAGCTTGCATGTTAGTAGAGTGGCCATGGTTACGAGCAATTTTTTCATCACCCTTGCCATAAGTCGATTCATGGACAAGAACATCCGCATTGACAGCCAGACGCACACTGGCATCCGTTTTTCGAGTGTCTCCTAAAATAGTGATAATCTTACCCGGACGGGGAGCTGAGATATAGTCAACTGCCTTGATTTCAGTCCCATCTTCTAAAACAACGTCCTGACCGTTTTTAATTTTTCCAAAAAGTGGGCCAAATGGGACACCTGCCGCCTTGAGTTTTTCAGCATCCAGCGTTCCTTCCAAGTCCTTTTGAATGACACGATAGCCAACACAGAAAATAGTGTGATCCAACTCTTCTGCATACACAGCGAATTTATCCGTTTCAAGGACTTTCCCAAGAGAATCTTGGTCAAATTCATGGAAATGAATCTTATAGGGCAGACGTGAACCAGAGACACGCAAACTAGTCAAGACAAATGACTTAATACCTTGAGGACCATAGATTTCTAAATCTGTCTGCTCTTCATTGGCTTGAAAGGCACGACTAGAGAGAAATCCTGGCAAACCAAAGATATGGTCTCCATGCAAGTGGGTGATAAAGATTTTGCTGATTTTTCGTGGTCGAATCGTGGTTTCCAGAATGCGATTTTGTGTTCCTTCTCCACAGTCAAAAAGCCAAACTTCGTTAATCTCGTCCAAGAGTTTCAGGGCGAGACTTGAAACGTTGCGGGCTTTAGAGGGCTGACCAGCCCCCGTTCCTAAAAATTGAATATCCATTCGATACTTTCTAATTAATCAATATATAACATGGCTGTGCGGTTTTCCGATCGGAAATAGCGCTTGCCAGAAAAAGCAGCAGCTTCTTGCAGTAAATCCTCTTGGCTGTAACCTTTAAGACGCTTGCGACCATCAGCCAAGCTTTCCAAATCAGTCAAAGCTGTTAGACTCTCCATGCTAACAACTTCCTCATCTCCAACAGCCTTCATGTAAATCTTGCCAGACTCCTCAAAGACTAGCTGATGGGGAAAAATTTGTGCAATTTCAAAGAGCAAGTCATCCGAAATCTTCTCCTCATTTTCAGAGAAAATTCGACCCAGACCCTCACTCCCATAACAAAAACCAAAGGATTTACCAGATAGGTTCAGACGGATAAAAGGCTTATTTTCTATTGTAAAACTTGGCTCAGCATTGTAGAGATTCAGTTCCTGACTGAGTTCCGCAAAATAATCCGTCGCTGCTTCAGGACTCTTTTTCTGGTAGAGCTCTGCAAAGTAGGCATTGACCACACTTGGCGGAGGGGTAATGAGGGCTAGTTGCTCCTGCTCTGTTTTACCAGCTAGAAGCTGATCCAGATAGACCTTATCCAGACTTGTATAACCTCCATACTTTAGAGCTAAGGTTTTAATATCAGTCATAAAATTCTTCTAACCTCCATTTATTTTTCTCGGAAATGTAGCCTGTAATCACTTCGTCATCATCTTGGTAGTCACGATCTTCAAGAATCGCCACACTTTCCAAATCATGAATCTTGTAGGATTTTGAAAAAGGCACGCGCAGGGTAAAAGATTCAAAAATATCCTTGATTTTCTCTAAAAATAGTGCCTGCAAATTCTCACGACTATCCTCAGACTTGGCAGAAATCAGAGCATAAGGCGTTTGGGTAGGCGTGAAATCCTCTACCAAATCCGCTTTATTATAAAGGGTCAGGCGAGGAATATCCTCCATGTCCAAGTCTTTCATGATAGACAGGACTGTTTTTTCATGCTCCTCGTGGTAAGGATTGCTGGCATCAATGACATGAACCAGAAGGTCCACATGCTTGCTTTCTTCCAAGGTTGACTTAAAACTGGACACCAACTCTGTCGGTAGGTCTTGGATAAATCCAACGGTATCTGTCAAGGTTACCTGTAGATTGCCCCCCAGATGGATACTCTTAGTTGTCGCATCCAGAGTAGCAAAGAGCTCATCTGCTTCATACTGGGTCTTGCTGGTCAAAGTATTCATAATAGTTGACTTCCCAGCATTGGTGTAACCAATCAAACCAATCTTAAAGGTACTTGACTCCAAACGTTTTTCTCGAACTGTCGCTCGGTTTTTCTCAACCACCTTGAGCTGGCGCTCGATATCTGTAATCTGGTTGCGAACACTACGACGGTTAAGCTCCAGCTGGCTTTCACCTGGACCACGGGAACCAATTCCCCCTGCCTGACGGCTGAGCATAATCCCCTGACCAACCAAACGAGGCAAGAGGTATTTGAGCTGAGCTAGATGAACTTGGAGTTTGCCTTCATGACTTCGAGCTCGCATGGCAAAGATATCCAAAATCAACTGCATACGGTCAATGACCTTGACACCTAAGACTTCCTCTAAATTGACATTTTGACGAGGAGTCAGACGGTTGTTGACAATGACTGTTGTGATTTCTTCTGCGTCCACCATTTGAGCAATTTCTTCCAACTTACCAGTTCCGACAAAGGTCTTGGAGTCGTATTTTTCTCGTTTTTGTCTGTAGCTATCGACTACAACTGCTCCAGCTGTCTTAGCCAGACTAGCCAGCTCTTCCATGGAGAGGTCAAAATTATCCATGCCCTGGAGTTCAACTCCAACCAGCAGGACCCGCTCCTCTTTTTTCTCCGTTTCAATCATTTAAAAACTCCTCAATCTGGTTTAAAATACGGTCTGTCACACCAGATTCTCCTATCTGATAAAAGGTCACCTGCATGCGATTGCGGAACCAGGTTAGCTGGCGCTTGGCAAATCGACGAGTCGCTTGCTTGAGACTATCGCTAGCCTCCTCCAAACTCTGCTCTCCACGAAAATAGGGGAAGAGTTCCTTGTAACCAATCCCTTTAGCAGCCTGCACATCTGGATAATGGTCAAACAACCACTTAGCTTCATCCAATAGTCCAGCTTCAAACATCAAATCCACACGGTGGTTAATCCGTTCATACAATTGACTACGCTCATCATCCAAGCAAATAATCAGCGGATCATATAAACTTTCTTGATTTTCCAAATCTTGACCAAAATGGGAAATTTCTAAAGCACGCATGGCACGACGACGATTAAACTGGGGAATCTCAAGACCTGCTTGGTCCACCAGATAGGCTAACTCCTCATCTGTATAATGTTCCAAACTAGTCCGATAGGCTAAAATGTCCTCATGAGGTGTCTCTCCACCGAGATGATATCCCTCTAGTAGACTCTGAATATAAAGTCCAGTCCCACCAGCGATAATAGCAAGCTTACCGCGACTTTGAATATCCTCAATGGCCGCCTTAGCTTCTGAAACAAAATCAAAAGCCGAGTAAGACTCGGTTACCTCTCTAACATCAATCAAGTGATGAGGAACAGTCGCCTGCTCCTCTGGACTAGCCTTAGCCGTCCCAATATCAAGTCCTCGATAGACTTGTTGGCTATCTCCACTAACTACTTCGCCATTAAAACGCTTGGCCACTTCAATAGCAAGAGCTGTTTTTCCCACAGCAGTCGGTCCAACAATCACAATTATTTTTGTTTTCATCTTTTTTCCTTGAAAAATTCCCATTTTTTCGTTACTATTATTATAACACAAAAAGGTCAGTCAGAAAAATGTGACCTCTTGAGGAGGCTGGCTGATTAAGAAGATAAAGGAGGAAAACTCATGGCTAAAGGATTCGCTAAAGGTCTTGTAACAGGTGTCGCAGGAACTGTCGCTGCACTTGCAGGCGCGGTATACGCATTTAAAAAGAAAGTAATCGAACCAGAAGAACAAAAAGCAGCTTTCATCGAAGAAAACCGTAAAAAAGCAGCTCGTCGCCGCGTATCACACTAAGCAACAAAAGAAGTTGAGATTTTTTCTCAACTTCTTTTTATATTATTAAATAGCCAAGTCAAACTTCAATTGCGGTTTCACAGGAGCATAATCAACCAGCTCAAAATCCTCTGCTTTAATATCAAAGAAATTAGTCTTGTCTGGTACATTCAAGACCAAACGTGGTTGGCAATTTGAAGGCTCACGACGAAGCAATTCCTGAGCTTGTTCAAATTGATTGTCATAGATGTGAAGGTTGTTGATAAAGTAGAAGAATTTTCCAACTTTCCAACCAAAGTGTTTAGCAATCATCATCTGAAGAGCCACATACTGCATGGCATTGATGTGGTGAGCTACTAGCATATCATTAGAACGCTGGGTCAAAGTCGCATCCAGATAGATGTCCCCATCAACTCGACGGACATCAAACATAGTCTGAAAGGCACAAGGAAGAAGGCCATCTGTTTCTTCGAAGGCTTGGTAATCCCAGAGAGAGATGATATTGCGACGGTTCCAAGGATTAGCTTCTAACTGTTTGAGAATCTTGTTAATGATATCATGCTTCTTAACAACAGCCCCATAACGTTCCCCAATAGTCCCTGTATCTCCAACTTCCCAGTCATTCCAGTAGTGAACATTGTACTTATCATTTAGAACTTCTAGGCTATTTGTCTGGTCTTGATAAATCCAAAGAACTTCCTTGATAGCTGATTTAATAGCGATAGGACGCAAAGTTGTGATGGGAAATTCACCCTTAGACAAATCATACTCTGCAAAGGCCCCTGTGATGTACTTGGAGTTAGCAACAGTCCCATCCTTATACTTGGGGCGAGCCTGTTCTGAAAAGACTCCTTCCTTAAGGATTCGTTCGATATTCTCTTTAAAAATCTTATCTGCTTTTGTCATTTACTCTCACCTCAATGTTTATTCTTAACTAGTATAGCATAAAAAAAGAAAGGAGGAAAATCACTCGCTTACAGAAAGCAATTTTCTCCTTTTTATGTTTATTTATTGCAAGACAAGTGACGCAGCACCAATCACTCCAGCGTCATTTCCTAGAGTTGCAAGAGCCAATTTAGTGGTTGTGCGAACTTGTGGGAAGGTATTTTCATCATAAACCTTTTGCACGCCTTGAAGAAGGAATTCTCCGGCAGCAGATACACCACCACCGATAACGATTGTTGATGGGTTTAGGATTGAGCCGATGTTGGCACAAGCGATTCCCAAGTAACGTGAGAAGTTACGGTAAACGATCAAGGCAAGGTCGTCTCCTTCTTTTGCCAAATCAAAGACAGTTTTAGCTGTTACTTCTTCTCCGTCATCAATCAAGCGTTTCAACTCTGCATCGCCTTCGTATTCATCTGCGTAACGACGAGTCAAGTTAACAATACCTGTTGCTGAAGCTACTGTCTCAAGACAGCCTTTCTTACCACAAGTACATGCGATTGGTTGGTCAAAGTCAACAGTGATATGGCCAAGCTCACCAGCAGCACCTGCAACACCGTGAAGCAATTTACCTTCTGCTACGATACCGCCACCAACACCTGTACCAAGTGTCATAAAGACAACATCTGGTTGGTTGTCACCAGCACCCATCCAACGCTCACCAAGAGCTGCCACGTTGGCGTCATTGTCGATAAAGAATGGAATCCCCAAGGCTTTTTCCATTTTTTCTTTGATTGGTTGAAGAGTTTTCCAGTTGAGGTTGTAGGCACCGATAACAGTCCCTTTTTCACGGTCAACCACACCAGGTGACCCCATACCAATTCCACTGAAATCTTCAGCAGACAATCCAAGCAAGCCCAAACGGTGTTGAATAGTTTCAATCATATCGTCTACGATATGGCTTCCTTCATCCAAAATGTTTGTCTTAATAGACCATTTTTCTTGGATTTCTCCTTCTTGCGTTAAAATAGCGAACTTGATAGAAGTTCCACCAAGGTCAATCCCAATAATCTTTTGACTCATCGTCTTCTCCTTATCCTTAATTGAAAATGCTTATAGTAATAGTATAACAAAAACTACTTATCAATGCAGAGGTTTGCATTAACTTTACAGAATTTTTTTCTATTCTATGGTTTCCACGAACCAGAAGCATCTACATAATAGCGTCCGCCATCCACTCGCTCATTCTTAGCCATTTTGCCATCTGATTTGAGATAGTAATTTCCTTGCCATGCATTGCGAGCATAAGATCCATCTGATTTCAAGTAATACCAGGCTTGGTAAGAAGAATCATAGACCCACTCACTCTGAGCCATTTTCCCATTTGACTTGAGGTAATATGCACCTTGCCAAGTATTATGCGCATAAGATCCATCTGATTTGAGGTAATACCAAGCTTTGTAGTAAGAATCATAAGTCCATTCACCCTGAGCCATCTTACCATCTGATTTGAGATAGTAACTTCCTTGCCAAGTATTGCGTGCATAAGATCCATCTGATTTGAGGTAATACCAGGCTTGGTAATAGTTATCGTATACCCACTCATTCTCAGCCATTCTTCCATCTGACTTGAGATAGTAAGCACCCTGCCAAGTATTTGTTACTGGTTTCCCATTTTCAGAAAAATAGTACCAAGATCCATTCTGACGAACCCAGCCACTTTCAGCTGCTACACTTGGGGTAGGTGCTACATTGGTGTTAGCTTGTGATGTACTCGACTTTTTCTCTTTTAAAACACCCTTAGGCGCATTCTTCGATTCACAGGCAATCCCATCATGATCCTTATCTAGAGTAGTAGAATACCCTGGTTCTCCCTTATGAATATCTGCATAACCATTCTCCCAAGCTTCCTTACAGCTTGAAAAATGGATACTTTCATCTGCCACAACTGGATGTAAAAACAAAGCTAGAGCAGGTAAAGAAGCTAGGCCTAATTTTAATAAATGACGTTTGTTCATGTTTTTCTCCTAAAATTATAATATCAACTTCCATATTATTTTATCAAACTTGTTACAGCAATTCAAGAAAACTTCTAGTTATTTCTGCAAACTCTTTTGGTTTTGCCTTATTCAAGACATGAGGGCCGTCAGGGATGATCTGGAACTGGGAATTTGGCATCAGTTCTTGGATAGCTTTCATTGAACTGAGATTAGGCTTATCCTGACTACCACAAATTAACAAGCTTGGATAGGGACAATTCCGTGCAATCTCTCTTAAATCAAGTGTTTTTAATTCCTCAGAAACTCCAACCATAAGAGCTTTATCTGCTCCCTGTTTCTCAAATATCCTTTTGGGAAGCAATTTAAATATCAGCAACTGAATGTAAAAAAGGATATTGCTCGCCAGTTTCAATGGACAGCCTGACAAAACCAAGGCTTGAAGATTTGGTATCTCATAACTTGAAAGCTCCAATGCAAGTGCAGCCCCTAAGGACAAACCGATTAGGACAAAAGGTTCTGTTTCCACTGTTAAGCGCTGATAAATGCGCTCCTTAGCTTCTTGGTAGGTAGCAACTCCGGAAGGAAATAAGTCAAGGGCTTCCGATGGATAATCTGCAAGCAACTCTTGCACTTCTTTCCAACTCTCCGCTGACTGACCTAGGCCGTGTAAAAATATTAGTTTCATTTAGTTCTCCTTCAAGGATAACTCATACAAGCCCCTTACTGCATTACAAGCATAAATGACTTCTGCTTGCTTCAAATCTTCTATGGTTAAGACCTTCTCTTCCAGCTGCCTGATTTCAAGTAAATGCTGGCGATAAATCCCTGGTAAAATACCAAGAATGCTAGGTGGGGTATAGAGCTTGCTATTCATTTTTAAAACCAGATTCCCGATAGAGGTTTCAAGCAATTTTCCATCAGCAGTGTGATAGATGATTTCCTGCTCTCCCACTGTCAAATGTGGTCGGTGTGTCGTCTTAAAGTAGGTAAAGGCCTGCTCCAAATCAGCTTCTTGCTGACAAAGCTTGGCCTGACAAAAACTAGAGCTAAGTGGTGTCAATACTTGTCGTTCAATTTCAATTTCTCCAGACTTGCTGAGACTGATTCGCAAACGGTAGTCTTGATGGAGGTCACAAGCTTGGCACTCCTTCTCTATTTTTTGTCTCAAAACTTCTTGGTCAAATGGAAAGGCAAAATAACGACTAGCCTTTCGCAGTCTTTCCAGATGTTGCTTTTCAAAGAGCAATTTTTTCTGGCTGATTTTCCCTGTCGTAATCAGCTGAAAACGAGGTTGTTTTCGATAAAGAACCGCTGCTTTTTGCTGGACTTCACGGTATTCTGACTCCCAAGTACTATCCCAAGTGATGCCACCTCCGACACCATAGATGGCTTGCCCAACATGCAGTTGAATGGTTCGAATAGCCACATTGAAAATCCGTCGTCCATTGGGCAGTAAGAGACCAACAGTTCCACAGTAAACTCCTCTAGCTTGTGGTTCCAAGTTCTTGATAATTTCCATGGTCGCTATCTTGGGAGCTCCTGTGATGGAGCCACATGGAAAGAGCGAACGGAAGATTTCTACTAGATCAACATCCGGTCGTAACTGACTCTTGATGGTCGAAGTCATCTGCCAAACTGTAGAATACTGTTCCACCTGACATAAACGTTCCACATGCTCACTTCCCACCTCAGACAGACGATTTATGTCATTGCGCAAGAGGTCCACAATCATCATATTCTCAGACCGATTTTTGGAATCCTGCTCCAACCAAGTTGCCTCTTGCAAGTCTTCATAGTCAGTCAGACCCCGTTTAGTTGTTCCCTTCATAGGACGAGTTGTCAACTCACGACCATTTTGCTCGAAAAAGAGCTCTGGACTCATAGAAATCACAGCCATATCATCATGCTCTATGTAGGCATTGTAGCCCGCTTCCTGCTCCACCACCATGCGATTGTAGATAGCAAAAGGGTTCGCACTTAAATTCTGTTTAAGTTGGACCGTATAATTGACCTGATAGGTATCTCCCTGCCGTAAATGATGGTGGATCTGGGCAATAGCCTTTTCATAGTCCTCAGCAGATGTTACTTCCTGCCAGTTTGATGGCAAATCCACCTCCTCGTAAGTCAGAGGAATACTGGATGTTTCAACACTGTCATGAATAGTGAAATAGAGGAGATACTCTCCTAACAAGGGACCCTCGTGAACCGCCAACTTCTCCTCAAAAGCTGGCGCAGTCTCATAGCTGACATAACCCACCACATAATAGCCCTGCTCTTGGTAGCTTTCCACTTGAGCTAACAAGTCTGTTACTTCTGCTAAATCTCTGGTTTTTAACTCTTTGATAGGCTGGGTAAAGGTGTATCGCTCGCCCAAAGCCCTAAAATCAATCACTGTTTTTCTATGCATATCCTAAGTATACCATAAAAGCCAGACCCCAACAGGAGATCTGGCAATTTTATTCTTTGAGAATGATAAAGTAGATGTCACTTTCTAAGAAAATCTGAACATAGCATTCTCTTTTATCATACCGACTTTTTATCTATCCTTTGGGAAAGAGTTCGGATGAAAAGGCATCTGTCACCTGCAATAGTTTTTGGAAGACTTTTTTCTTAAGAGCTACTGTATAATTGGCAACTGAGCCTCCATACTTGAAGTTTCGGTAATCCGTTTCTACTGCTTGGTCAAACAAGTCTTGCAATTTCTCATAAGAATCAATTTGCTGACCATCAATTTCAAAACTATGGATTCCTCGTTTTGCCTTGGCAATAATAGCGTCAAACCAGGCCTTCTTCCATTCTTCTAAGTTCTGGAACTTGCCTTTCGAAACCTTCTGGATAATGAAATCATCCCCAAGGGTGTCACGTCCCTCGCTTAAGGCCTCATCCTTGTATTTATTAGAAGCATAGCCTAGGAAACCATTTTCGTAGCCATAATAACCCCACATACGGAAGGCATTATGCTTGAAGGAGATGGCTCCAGGAGCTCCCTGACTTGTATTTCCACCGTAGATAGCATCTACCATCTTGACATTGACATAAGCTGTCTTGAGTTCTTCTGGTCTGTAAGTTCCCTGATAATGCCTATTGGTGATGATGTTATTTTTGATTAAGTCATCCACAGAATTTAGCTGAGTCTTGGCTTCCTCATCCGTCAATGGACGGACATAGTCCCACTGGTTAGGAGCAAGAAGTTTATTATCCTGGTCCTGATGACGCATTTGCTTGGTCATCTTGCTGAACCAGGCCTTCTTCAAAGCCAGATCATTCTTAGCGAGAACTCGTTCTCCTTCCAGATAATCTAGAAGCATCAAGGCCTCATTATAACCTTTCATGTAGTGGTCAATCTGCTGGCGTGTTTGCAACTTGGTCGGATCAGGATTGTACCATTGGTCCCCATCATTTGGTCGCATATAAGCCATGTTGAGACCAAGAGCACCATACTCACCTTGATGCCCTTCCTCAGCCGGCGACTGGAGCATGCCCTGAGCATAGGCTTCTACATAGGTTCCTTCACGATGTTTGTAGCCACCCAGATAGACAATACGATCGTTGACGTGAGTTGTCTCATGGGTGTAGACAGACAAACCATACTCACTCATCATATCAATTTCCACAAAGTGAACAGCATCTCTGGCATTTATCTTTGGATAGATAGAGGCATAGGCTCCTAGCTTATTGTCCTTATAGTAGCGACCTGCTGGCCCAAATACTTCACGAATTGGCGCGTAATCTTCCATACCACTAGTATGTCCATAACGCTCTACCCAGCCACGTCCATCAACGCGATAGCCTTCCCAAACTGGTGTAGCTACATTAAAGTCACTCTTAACCATACGGTCTTTAACTTCATCAGTAGCAAGTCGATACCAGAAGTCCAAGTAAGTCAACTGACGGTCCGCTACTAGATCAATGTCAGCTTTCATCTGGTCTATGGTTTTGCCAGATTTATCAGCTGATCCGAAAGTAATGGTATTGTAGTTGGAAATCAGGAACATCTGTGCCTTCTTGACATTCAACAAAGGCAGAATCATATTGCGATGCAACCAGTTATTAAGATTGTCATAAGCCCGATGCTTCCGATTTGCAATTTCTTGATTCTTCGAAGCTCGCTCTGCTATGTACACATGGCCCTTGGTGGCATTCACAAACCAGTCATTCATATCCTTGTCAGTCGTCAATAACTGTCTGTTGTAGTCCAAGAAGGCATGTAAATCTTCAGATTTTGTGTCCTTGGCTAGAACTCTAGCAAAGGTTTCATGAGTCTGATCGCCTTTTAGGTTGCTTTCTCTTGAACCTAGTTCAATCAACCGATCTAAGATATCCACATTTTGGCCATAAAAATCTGGTTTAAAGAGCATGAGTTCTTTCAGATTGTAATCGGCAAATCGGATACCATAATAGCGATTGAGATAAGCAAGTCCCAGCATGATAGCTGATTGATTGTCCTGAACTTTTTTCTTCAAGGCAGCAGTTCTAGCAGGCGAATCATTCCACTGGTAGTCTAGATTGGTAAGTAACTTATCAACCAGGCTTCCTAGCTGCGCTTTGACCTCTGCAAAGCTTTCTTCCAGATACCAATTCTTCACGGCCTCAACCTTCTTATCAAGGCTAGTGGTTTGATCATCTAAGATTCGATAAACTCCATCCGACTGTAAGTCCACTGTTTTCAGGATAGATGTCAAGTCCTTAGCTAGGGCTGAACGCTCCTTAACCAGCATATCTGGAGTATAAAGCAGATCCAAGTCGGCAATCTTATATTCCTTAACAGCAGTTAAGCCAGAATTTTGCGAGGTGATTACAAATACATCCTTGGTCTTGTCTGCATAATGAACCATGATATGGTCTGCCACTGAAAGGTCCGTCACAAAGTCTTTCCCTTTCATGGCGATAACAGAGACTACCTGCTTCTTGGCTAGATTATGATCAAGATCCAGTTTGTTCCCTTGATTCACAATCCATTCTTTATTGTAGAAAGGTTGCAATTTTTCAAGGTTTCGATAGGCTTGATCATGACGGCTATCATAATCTTGAATATCCTGATAAGCGTATTCTTTTACACTAGGAACAGCAGGAGATGCAGTACTCGACTTAGCCAGATAGTAGCTATAGCCTGCTTCAAAATTTTTCTGAGCATCGCGTTGAATCAAGTCAGTTGCTTGAGCGATTACCTTGTAATACTCTTTTCCAGCTATTCTCTCAGTTTGAATAGACTTGATGGCTAAACGGCTGGTCTTATGGCTCTCTGAACTAATCTTGAGGTAGTAGTCTTCCAAGTTTCTTGGCACTTCTGTCAAGTGCTGAATCACAGACTCTTTGCCATTTTCAACCTTAACAAGGCTTGTTTCCTTGATATCTTTTATTTCTAGCTTTTTAAGCTCTAAACGAAGCTTCTTGTCCTCAAGCAGAGTGCTCTCTTCACCCTTACCACGATTAAAGACCATCCTTGTAGATATGGTGTAATCCGTATAAAGTTTCAGATTATCAACTGTTGCTTCCAGCTGATCACTCGTGAAGTCCAGAGTCTGTTCCTCTAGCCCCTTGACTTTAATAGTGGCACTGATTTTTGAAACGGTAACGCCATCTGCCTTGTCCAAGTTATAGCTTAAGCGAGCTGAACAGCCCATCGAATTTCCAGTAATAGTAGAAAGAGTTAGGAGTGGTACAGGTTTGAGCTCTACCTTTTTCTTACTACCACGGACAATGATCTGATCTTTAGCTTCTCTTAAAATTCGTGTTGTTTCTTTCGGCTCTGAAATACGTTTCCCATCTTTTTCCTCATAGCTGGTAACAATCTCTTTCTCACCATCTTGACCGACTTGCTCGATTCTTGTTTCACCAACAAGCATGTCTGGATCAATCTTTTCCCTAGTTTGTTTAGGGATCAGCTCTTTTCGGACTTCAATATGTAAAGTCGGTTTTGCATCTAGAACTAGCGCTTCAGTGCCATTCACGCCACCACTATAGCTAAGGAGTTCCTGTTTCAGAGTATCAACTGGAACTGCGCCTCCTTCATAGTCTGGCAAGGCTTCAGCTACTGCACCCGGACCATTAACGCCACCTTCAAATATTGGTTTAGACGGCTCAACTAAAGATTCGCCTGATATACCGCCTGTGAACTCTGGTTTGTCATGGACTTCTGGCACGCCACTTTGACTGCTCAATTCTGGTGCGTACTCTGGCAAGGCTTCAGCTACTGCTCCTTGACCATTGACCCCACCCTCAAATGTTGGTTTAGATGGTTCAACCAAAGATTCGCCTGATACGCCACCTGTAAATTCTGGGCGTTCCTGTTTCAGAGTATCAAACGGGACTGCGCCTCCTTCATACTCTGGTAAGACTTCGGATACTGTTCCTTGGCCATTAACTCCGCCTTCATAGCTAGGTCGGGCAGGCTCAACAAGCGGTTCACCATTAACGCCACCTGTGAAGTCAGGACGTTCCTGTTTCAGTGTGTCAACTGGAACTGCACCACCTTCATAATCTGGCAAGGCTTCAGCTACTGCTCCTGGGCCATTGACTCCTCCTTCAAATGTTGGTTTTGTTGGCTCAACCAAGGATTCGCCTGATACGTCACCTGTAAAGTCTGCTTTGTCATGGACTTCTGGGATGCCACTTTGACTGCTAAATTCTGGTGTATACTCTGGTAAGCTTTCAGCTACTGCTCCTGGGCCATTGACTCCACCTTCAAATATTGGTTTTGTTGGTTCAACTAAAGATTCGCCTGATACGCCACCGGTGAAGTCGGGTTTGGCGTGGACTTCTGGGACTCCACTTTGACTACTCAATTCTGGTGTATACTCTGGCAAGGATTCGGCTACTGCACCTGGGCCATTGACGCCACCTTCAAATGTTGGTTTTGTTGGTTCAACCAAGGATTCGCCTGATACGCCACCTGTAAAGTCTGCTTTGTCATGGACTTCTGGGATGCCACTTTGACTACTAAATTCTGGTGTATACTCTGGTAAGGCTTCAGCTACTGCTCCTGGGCCATTGACGCCACCTTCAAATGTTGGTTTTGTTGGTTCAACTAAAGATTCGCCAGATACACCACCTGTGAATTCAGGAATTTCATGAACGGCTGCTTGATTTACTAGTTTTGCAGGAATTTCTGGGCTTGCACTAGATGTTAGATCTTGGCCTCTTCCTCTTAAATCCGACTCTAATAAATAACCGACATAGTCATAGCCTTTAATGTCAATAATTCCTTGAGTTAAACCATCAGCAGACACAAGGGTTTTAGTCTGATCATAAGCTAGCAAGTCCTTGTGTTCAAAAGCAAATACTTGATAAGGTAGTAATAAACTCTTACCTACAGAAGCAATTAATAACACTCCAACTATCTTTGAAGGTTTTTTCTTAGAAAATAGGAAAACCACCAAACTAGCAGTCAAAAGACCAAGACCAGCCAAGGGGAAGGTGACTGATCCTGTTTGAGGTAAGACGGCTTGTCCCTGCTTGCGATAAACTAGATAATAGTTATCTTGGCTCAGTTCTTGCGGCAATTCATGGTGAATGAGTTCACGTTCAGCAGCTGTCAACTCCGATTCTGCTAAATAGTGAAAGGAAATTTGCTTGGCTTCATCTGCTTGAACCAGTTTTGGTTCAAGTATTCCTCCAATGAAGGCAAGTCCAATCAATACCGAGCCCACTCCCATGCTCAGTTTGCGAATGGCAAATTTTTGTAATTTTTTTCTATCTTCCATATTAGCCATATTAATGTTCTTAAAGACATCTCCTTTGCTCAGTTTTTATAATTTTATTGATTTTTTTACAAAATATTTTCGAGATAAATCGATTATTTTTAAATAAAAAAGCGGATCAGCATTGGCTGAACCACATTTTTAGTCTGGCACATACTCCAATATATCACCTGGCTGGCACCCAAGTTCTTTACAAATAGCTTCAAGTGTTGAAAAACGTATAACTTTAGCCTTACCTGTTTTCAATATTGAAAGATTTGCGGGAGTAATCCCAACACGTTAGATTAAATTGCCCAACCGCTTCTAAAATCCAAATTCTACACTTCTTATGAATTAAAATGTATTTCTAGTAAACACTTTTTAATAATCTCAAGATCACTCAACATAATCTAACAAATAACCATAACCCTTTTCTTCCATTTGATCCTTAGGAATAAAACGGATGGATAGACTATTGATACAATAGCGAAGTCCCCCCTTGTCCTGAGGTCCGTCTGTAAAGACATGTCCTAAGTGGGAATCACCAGTTCGGCTTCTGACTTCCGTTCTGACCATATTATAAGACTTGTCTTCCTTGTAGGTCGCAACATCTGGACTGATAGGCTGGGTAAAACTTGGCCAACCACAGCCCGATTCAAATTTATCTTTCGAAGAAAAGAGGGGTTCACCAGTTGCTACATCCACATAAATACCTGCTTCAAATTTATCCCAGTAACGATTTGAAAAGGCCCGTTCTGTTTGACTATTTTGAGTCACTGCATACTCCTCTGGAGATAGGAGTTTTTTCAATTCATCGTCACTCGGTTTTGGATATTTACTCGCATCAATAACAGGATAGGATGCTTGATTGACATTGATATGACAATATCCATTTGGATTTTTCTGGAGATAATCTTGGTGATAGTCCTCAGCCACGATAAAATTTCTTAAGGCTTCCTTTCCAACCGCTAGAGGCTGGTCATACTTCTTAGCAACTTGCTCAAAGACTTGATTGATGACTTCTAGGTCCTGATCGTCCTTATAGTAGACTCCCGTTCTGTACTGAGTCCCCACATCATTTCCCTGCTTATTTTTACTGGTTGGATTGATAATGCGGAAATAATGGAGCAATATCTCTTTTAAAGAAATTTGATTGGCATCGTAGGTCACATGAACAGTCTCAGCATGGCCTGTTTGACCGATCAATTCATACTGGGTTGTTTCTCCTCTACCATTCGCATAGCCAGAAACAGCATCTGTCACACCTGCTACTCTTGAAAAATACTCTTCAACTCCCCAGAAACAGCCTCCCGCAAGATAGATATCATGTAAGTCAGCATCTTTACTTGGCTCAGTTTTTTTCTTGGCCTTTTGTCCTTGACTAACTGCTGCCTTCTCGATTTGAGTGGTATCTGTGTAGCTTGCGTTCCTTTTTTCCAAAAGAAATAAAAGTCCGATAATAATGCAAATGATGATTCCTATGAATACAATTATTTTTAATTTATCATTCATGATGAGCCTCTAATCTATGCTTTTTAACGTCTGTAAAGTAGTTTCCTTGTCCATAAAGCCTGGCTGGGTCTTAACTAGTTTACCCTCTTTATCAATAAAAGCCTGAGTCGGATAAGAACGAACTCCGTAACTCGCTAAAAGTTGTCCCGAAGGGTCTAGCAATACTGGTAAATCTTTATAGTCCAAACCCTGATACCATTTTTTAAAGGCTTCTTCTGACTGCTCTCCTTTTTGACCAGGAGAAACCACTGTCAAGATGACATAGTCATCACTTGCTTCTTTTGCAAGCTCATCGGTATCAGGTAAACTAGCTAGACAAATAGAGCACCAAGATGCCCAAAATTTGAGATAGACCTTTTTGCCTTTATAATCTGATAGGCGATAGGTTTTCCCATCAACTCCCGTCAGCGCAAAGTCGGTAACTGCTTCCCCTTGTTTTGCCATTTGAGAGTTAACTTGTGTATTTTTGTCTCCATTTTGCTTATCAGTTTCGCTTGTTGTCTGATTTTTACAAGCTGACAGACAGAGCAGACTAGCACAGACCAATACAGTTGCTTGCCATTTTTTCATCTTCATCACCTTTCTCGTTATCATATGAATATAGATATTTACTTTGTAATTCTATTATATACCTACCATCCTAAAAATACTTGAAATCTGTTTGGAAAATATTGCACCTTCTTGGGTACAAAAACTCCCACCTGCTAAGCAGATGAGAGCTTTGGATTATTTAAAGATTGAAGTTTTAAAGCTATCTGTTTGTTGAAGAAGTTTCTTGAAGACTTTTTCTTTAAGTGAAACGGTGTTGTCAAATTTGACAGATCCCTTACTTAGAGTAGCCTTATCTTTATCAACTGCTTCAGCAAATGCACGTTTCAAGTCTTCATAGCTATTGTATGTTTTACCATCAATTTCAATAGATTGAATTCCTTTTTTAGCGCTTGTTACAACTTCATTGAAGTATGCTTTCTTCCAATCTTCAAGATTGTTGAATTTTCCTTCAGAAATCTTATTAATGATGAAGTCATCACCTAAAGTATCTTTACCAGCTTTTTTAGATTCAGCTTTTAGCATGTTAGAAGCATAGTTTAGGAAGCCTTTTTCGTAGCCATAGTAACCCCAGATTCTGAAAGTATTGTGTTTGAAGGACATCGCTCCAGGAGCACCTTCACTTGTATTACCACCATAGATACCAGTCATCATTGGAACATTTACATAAGCAGAATCAAAGTCAGTAGGATTATAAACTCTGTTACCTGGACCGCGGTTAGTCATGAAGTTGTTCGTAATTAAGTCATCTACTGTGCGTAAAGGAATAGCTTTTTCCTCATCACTTAAAGGTCGAACCTTGTCGAATTGGTTCTTGGTGTTATTTCCTCGGTATTGCTTATCAACCTTCTTGAACCAAGCGTTGTTTAAATCTTGATTTGCTTTATCGAGGACAGCCTCTCCTTCAAGATAATCCAGAAGCATAAGAGTGTCGTTGTAGCCTTTCATGTAACGATCAATTTCTTCACGAGATTTAAGGTCATTTGGATTTGTGTTGTACCATTGATTGCCATCGTTTGGACGTTCATAAGCCATGTTGAGACCTAGGGCTTTGTATTCACCATTTGGATTTGATACTGATGGAGTTTGCAACATTCCTTGTGCAAATGCTTCAAGATCTGTTCCTTCACGGTGTCTTGAACCACCCAAGTAGACCATACGATCATTTACGTGAGTTGTTTCGTGGGTAAAGGCAGAAACCCCAAAGTCACTAATCATGTCCGTAACCATGAAGAAGACAGAATCATCTTTATATGGATTCTGATAAACGCGAGCCACAGCTCCCATACGCCAGTCAGTCGCATGATAACGTCCTGTAGGTCCGTATAATTCACGGATAGGCGCCACATCTTTACCACTATTAGTGTGACCATATTTATCAGTACTAATATCTTTATAGTTTTGGTTATCCAAAACAGGTGTTGGAACCATGTTGTTGCTCTTCAAAAGTTGATTACGAACTTTATCGATTGATAGACGTGACCAGAAGTCTAGATAATTCTGTTGACCTTTTGCAACCTTATCGATTTCAGCTTTAAAGGCATTACGTTCTGCTTCAGTATACTTACCATATTTTTCAAATGAACTATAAGCCATTGTATTGTAAGTTGAAATCAAGAACATATGGGCATCTTTCAAGTTCAAGAGTGGCAAGATCATCTTACCATGCACATCGTTGTTTAAACCTTCGTAGGCTCTGTGTTTCT
Source organism: Streptococcus sp. HMSC071D03 (assembly GCF_001812125.1). NCBI lineage: Bacteria > Bacillati > Bacillota > Bacilli > Lactobacillales > Streptococcaceae > Streptococcus > Streptococcus sp. HMSC071D03. The sequence goes on along the minus strand of NZ_KV807753.1, from coordinate 16,421 downwards.
TATCGGCAAACTCAGGAGTTGTTGTTTTTGGTTCAACGATATAGACATTGTCTTTGGTTGCTTTGATGAACCAATCATTTAGGTCTTTGTCTTCTGTGAATAGACGCATATTATAGTCTAAGAAACTGTTTAACTCGCCGATACCGATAACTCCACCGATAGCTTCACGATAAGCTTCTAGAGTTCTATCACCTTTAATGTTACTTTCCTTAGAACCAATCTGAATCAAGAAGTCTAATACACTTACATTTTTACCATAGAAGTCTGGTTTGAACAACATGAGTTGCTTAATATTGAAGTTATCAAACTTCACTCCGTAATAACGGTTAAGGTAAGATAGACCAAGGAGAACCGCTGCCTTGTTATCATCAATCTTCTTGATCAAAGCACGTTTAGCAGCCTCATCTGTGTTTAATTGATGATCTTCATTTTCCAGCAACTGTTTCACAAATTTAGCCAGATTATCCTTGACTTCTTTGAAGCTTTCTTCTAGGTAAAGATCTTTGATAGCGTTAACTTTATTTGGTCCTGTTCTACCAAGTTTTTGGTAAATTGGATCTGATTGTAGCTCAACTGGACTTAATTTTTCAACGATAGCATTGATAAGATCGCTACGGTCTTTGTCAACGATATTAGGTGTGTAAACAACTTCTCCAAGTTCAGCAATGCTGTACTCTTTCACTTGTTTAACCTTAGATTCTTTCAGAGAAACAGTAAAGATGTCTTTGGTCTTGTCAGCATAATGCACCAAAATGTGGTCAGCATCAGCCAATTCTGTCACAAAGGCATTGCCTTTCATGGCAGTTACAGACAAGATTTCTTTAGTCAAGAGAGGACTACCTGCAGCAAGTTTGTTTCCTTGGTTTACGATCCATTCTTTATTATAGAAAGGTTGTAATTTTTCGATATTGCGGTAGGCAAGTTCACGAGAGGCATCGTAATCTTGAGTATCTTTATAAGTATCAGCTTTTACTTTCTTATTATTGAGAGTATCCTCAACAAGAGGTTTAATTTCAAACGTATCAGCAGTGATACCGAATTCAGCTATCTTTTTATTTGCTTCTTCAAGACTGATTTCTTGAATTCTCTTAGTACGAGAACGTTTGAATGAACGTTTACCAGAGCTGACATCTTTAACAACATAGTTTCGCTCAATCCAATCGTTTGTATAGTAACCGTCTTCTTCGTCTAAGTCTTTTGAACCGTAGAACTCTTCACCATTTTCAACTTTCATCATTGAAACAGTATCAGCAACTCTACCCCATGTCCAGTTTTTACTAATGAATCCACCAACCTCAACAGGTGTCTTAACATTAATGGTTCCTTTAGTAACAGCATTACGAACAGAAGCATACTTGTCGATTCCATTAGGATCCGAACCATTATCAGATCTAGCAAGAAGACCACCAACACGAGCTTTATTTGCTGTAATATCAGCATCTACATAAGCGTGTTTGATATTCCCTCTCCAAATTTCACCGGCAATACCACCAATATCCCAGCCTTTGTCACCAACACCAGTAAGTTTACCAATGAATGCGACATTTTTAAGTAGGCCACCAACATCTGCTTTATTGACAATACCAGCAATACCATCTTTACCAAGAACACTACCAGTCACCTTGACATTCTCAACTGTAGCATTTTTAATCGTTCTTGCAAGTGGTGAAATATTTTCAGCCCAAGGCATATTGATATCAACGTTACCTAGGTTAATATTTGTAACCGAGCCACCCTCGATATTATCGAACAATTGACGAGCCATATTGTGGATTGTGTACTGCTTTCCTTCAACACTTGTTAAAGTTCCACTAAACTTACCAGGTACATATTGTTTATTTGGTGTTGGAACATTAGCTGCATTAAGATCAGCACCTAGTTTAAATGTTCCATTTTTATTGTCCTGCATGGCCTTTACAAGATCATTGAAATCGTAATAAACATCACCTTCATGAGCTTTTGGCTTAGCAAAGTAATGGACATATTCTTCTGCAAACTGATTATTTGCATTGCGTTGGACTAGGTCTGGTGCTTTAGCAGTGACTTTGAACAAGTCTTTACCATCAACTGTGACTTCTTCAATCTTATCAACTGCAAGTTTTGTCACCTTGTTATCATGAGTTGTCACTTTCAAGTAATAAGGTTTCACATCTGATGGTTTAGCTGACAATAGACTATTATCAATTTCTACACCTTGGTCATCAACACTGATAAGGCTGGTTTCCTTGATGTTTTTGACTTCGACTTTTTTGAGATCAAGTCGCAGTGGTTCTTCCGCAAGAACTACTTCTTCGTTCCCATTTCCACGATCGTAAACCATCTTGGTCGCAATCTTGTAGTCCTTGTAGTATTTCAAGTTTGTAAGATTTGCAGTCAGGTCTCCCTCAGACATATTGACTGTTTGAAGGCTAGTGTCTCCGTCTTTCAAAACAACTTCAAGAGATTTAATGGTTACACCTGTTGGTTTGACCAATTGGTAACGAACCTTGGCACTACGCTCTAATTCTTCTTTATCTATATGAGTGAGGGTCAACGTTGGCTCAGTCAGGATTTGATCACCTTTTTTGATGATACGATCTTGAACTGCTTCAACAACTTTCTCTGAAATCGTTGGAGCATCTGCAGTTTTCACGCCCTTAAGAGTCTTATAAACTTTGGTAATCTTTTTCTTACCGTTTTGACCAGCTTGAACAACAACTTCTGTTCCCTTCGGAAGAGTGCTGTCTACTTCTGTTCTTGTCTCGAAAGGAATTTCTTCAAATGAAACTTCTTCAACTTGACCTTCAATAGCCTTGGTACCACGACTAATTTTTTCATTTACTGCTGCCTTAACAGTTTTTGTACTCGTGCTGATTGGGTCCCCAACTTTTTGACCATTGACAGTCTTATAGACACGGTGAATCAGCTGACTTCCTACTTGACCATTTTGAATCACTGTTTCTTCATCAGTGTAGCGGTTCGCATCTGATACATATTCGGTTTCATACGGAAGGACCACCGTTTCTGTTTCTGTAACCGTTCCTTCCGTTATTTGATAAGCTGGATTCTCTGGCTGTACAGGAGCTTCACCCACGTGGCCTTCTTCCTGCGTGCCTTTGGCACTAATCTCACCTGTGTAGGCTGGGTTTTCTGGCTGAACTAAAGCTTCGCCTTGGTGGCCCTCTTCTTGAGTTCCTTTAGTACTAATCTCACCTGTGTAAGCTGGCAATTCTGGTTGAACCAAAGCTTCGCCTTCGTGGCCTGATTCTTGCGTGCCTTTAGCACTGATCTCACCTTTATAAGCTGGCAATTCTGGCTGAACTAAAGACTCACCTTCGTGACCTTTTTCTTGAGTTCCTTTAGCACTAATCTCACCTGTGTAGGCTGGTTCTTCTGGTTGAACCAGAGACTCACCTTCGTGACCTTTTTCTTGAGTTCCTTTAGCACTAATCTCACCTGTGTAGGCTGGGTTTTCTGGTTGAACTAAGGATTCACCTTCGTGGCCCTCTTCTTGCGTGCCTTTAGCACTTTCTTCAGGTTTATAAGCTGGGTCTTCTGGCTGAACTAGAGATTCACCTTCGTGGCCCTCTTTTTGAGTTCCTTTAGCGCTAATCTCACCTGTGTAAGCTGGTAATTCTGGCTGAACTAAAGACTCACCTTCGTGAC
>NZ_KV807753.1:0-12676 GCF_001812125.1 Streptococcus sp. HMSC071D03 | reverse complement strand
ATCTCACCTGTGTAAGCTGGCAATTCTGGTTGAATCAGAGATTCACCTTCATGGCCTGCTTCTTGCGTTCCCTTAGCAGTAGCAATTTGTTCTGGTTGTTCTTGGAAATCTGATGCTTTAAAGTAACCTACGTATTCGTATCCTTCGATCTGAATGACACCTTTGGCTAAGTCCTCTTGACTACTTGCAGCAATCGTTTGGTTGTAGGACACTAAGATTTTATTCTCAAATGCTTGAGCTGACTGAGGGATAAAGTAACTACCACCTAGAGCTCCAATAAAGAGAATACCCAACATTTTATTGCGGTGTTTTTTAGACATCACAACGACAACCATAGACGCTGTTGCAAAACCGAGAGTTGCCAATGCCAACTCCTTGCTTCCAGTGTTAGGCAATTGTTGAGAATTCACTTCCTTCTTTCTGTAAACAAGATAGACAACATCATCTTGTTTTAAATCTGAAGGGAGTTCGCGATGGATCAAAGCTTTTTCTGCTTCTGTCAATTCCTGTTCAGCCAAATAACGGTAATGAACTTGGCTAGGTGTCGCTACTTCGTTAGCTGCAACAGTTTCAACTAAAAAGTTGTTCGCTCCCAAAAGAAATGTCCCGATAACTGCAGAACCTACACCAACTGAGAACTTCCGAATAGAGTATTTGATGACTTTATCAAACTGCATTTTTCTGTTTTTCATTTTAAATCTTTCTAATGTGATCTATTGGATATTGAGCACGCGCTCCTCCAATGAGTTTTGGTCGGCTTGCAAGTGCCGTTACATGAGCATGACCAATCTCTCTTAGGACTGGTCGAATGGGTACCTGAACATGTTTGATATGCATCCCAATAGCAGTATCTCCGATGTCCAAACCAGCATCTGCTCTAATAAATTCGACCTCCACAGGATCCTTCATATAGCGAAAGGCGGCCAATTGACCAGAACCTCCTGCATGCAAGGTCGGGAGTACACTTACAATCTCCAACTGATATTTTATAGCCACTTCTCGTTCAACAACTAGAGCGCGATTGACATGTTCACAACCTTGAACAGCTAGGTGAATCCCCTTAGCCGTCAACAGCTCCAACATTGTCTTGACGATTAGCTCACCAATCTCCTGACTCGAATCTTTTCCGATGTGTCCTCCCAGCACTTCACTCGAAGACAAACCCAAGACAAATAGTGCTCCCTCCTGTAAAGAAGCCTTGTCTAGTACATCTTCAAGAATCTGCTGTGTTTCTATTTGAATCCGTCTTTGGTCCATATTTCACCTCGCTTTTTTTCATTCTATCATATCGTTTTTCATCAATTTTAGCAAGGTTGGAAAAGATAGGGGTCCATTTGCTAGGACTCAAAAACTATATGAGGGCTCTTTTCAAAAACTGATTCAAATTTTATCTATTTTCAAATATAAACTAAAATTATACTTTGAAAACAAAAAAAATATAATAGTTTAGTAAAATCGTTGCTGTAACAACATTTACACCTAAAAGATTTGTCAGTTGATTCGATTCTAAACTACCGAAAAGCAACTTCTATCATTCTACCCCATTTCTTCCATTAAAGCTACTACTTTGTTTAATTTTTTGGACTTTTTTTCTACCTTGTATTAATCTTTAATCATATCAGAAAACTTTCATGAAATGATGCATAACCTTTAATTTCACTCTCGAATTATACTATGGCAGATTTTTAAATACAAACTGAATCCAATTTTTCAAAAATCTAAAATTTACAACAAAAACAGAGAAGATCTCCTTCCCTGTCTTTTTCTCTATTAAACTTTTTGGAGTCCTTGAACCGCATCATGATTGATGAGCACTTGACCATATTCTTGTAGAACCGAACGGCTGATATCACTATCATCAGCAAATTCCCGCATACGAGCCAATAACCAAGCTGGATAAAGACTTGGATAATCTTCTACATCAACCAAGACTGTTAGATAGTATTGGTCGTTCATCTTATAAAGCTCTGAAGTCTCCATTTGATAAGTAACTGTTTTGGCAAAAGAAACCAAACTAGTTAAGTTGTCAAAGCGTAGGATGTAGTAGATATAAGGTTCTCTTTTTCCTTCTTCTTCGAGGGCTTCATCAAGCGCTGCTTCCTCTTCCTTTTCAACCTGTTCTAAAGATTGAATGGCTTCAATATCGTCTTTAGTTTTTTCTGCCATAGTTTTCTCCAAGGTTTTCAAAAACTCATCTGGAGACATTTTAGCTAACTCATCCATATCAGGAAGATCTGCCAAATCTTCAAAGTCCAAATTCTGATCAATCTTTGACTTAGTTACAAAGACATCAACCTTGTCAGGCTTTGGAGTCACTCGGAAGCTAAGCATACCTGTGTCCAAGAAACTGTCTGGCATTTCTAGTTCATCCAAAATTGCGTAGAAAAATTCTTCTGTTTTCTCTTGTGGAACGAGAAAGTCTGCGATTTCCATCCCTCGATCCATCAAATCCTCTAAAGACATGGTGATCTTTAATGTCGTATCACTGATTTGTTTCATTTTCATAGTTCATAACCTCATACTTTCAGTTCTATCTATTATACAAGATTTCACAGATTTTATCAAAAGAATGGCGTTGGAATGTGATATAATACTAGTATCTATTTTAGAATGTAAGAAAGAAAGTTTCATGAAAAATATAAAAGTTAATGCTTTGGCTAGCTTGCTGGTCAATATCTTAAATATCGTTTTTCCTTTGATTACTAATCCCTATCTAACGCGGATTCTTAGTAAATCCAATTACGGTTACTTCAACACTGCCAATACTTGGGCGAGCTTTGTCATTCCACTCGCCGCCTTTGGGATTTATAATTATGGGATTCGAGCTATCAGTAAGGTTAAGGATGATAAGAATAAGATCAATTATGTCTTTTCTAAGTTGTTCTATATCTCAGTCATTACTTCAATTCTGACAACAGCTATCTATTTCCTCTTTATTCATTTTGATACTAGTATTGTCAATCTGAAAATCCTTTACTATATCCTTGGAATCCAAGCTCTCTTCCAATTTCTGAATATCGAGTGGATGAATGAAGCCTACGAGAACTATTCTTTTATCCTTTATAAAACACTAGTGATTCGTATTGGAATGTTAGTGGCTATCTTTGCCTTCGTTAAGACACCTGATGATATCGTCCCTTATGCCACAATCATGAGTGCAACAACTATCATCAACTATCTGCTCAGCTTCCTCTGGATTAAACGAGAGGTCTCCTTTGTCAAGATTGAGTTCATCGAACTTCTCAAGTCATCTAAACCTCTCTTAACCATGCTCCTTCTAGCAAATGCTAATATGCTCTATACCTTGCTAGACCGTATGTTCATAACTAAAGGACCTGATGAGAATTTTATCTCCTACTACACCATTGCCTCCAGTATCGTTATGCTGATTGCTAGTGTCCTTAGTGGAGCTATCAACGTCAGCATCCCACGACTTGGTTATTATCTAGGAAAAAAAGATTTTACTTCTTATAAAAATTTGGTCAATCAGGGCGCATCCCTCTTTTACTTCCTCATGGTTCCTACCAGTATTGGTATTATGGTTTTGGGAACCTATGCTACAGTTATCTACTCTTCTGAGAAATATCTAGAAGCAGGAATCGTAACGAGTATCTTTGCCTTTCGTACCATTATCTGGGCTATCGAATTAATCCTTGGAAAACAGATTATCTTTATTAATGACCATGAAAATCGTTTGACTGCTTTCTACTTTATCGGTGGCGGTGTCAATGTAGTCCTAAACTCACTACTCCTTTTCAATAATATCTTTAGTCCTGAATACTACATTGGAACAACCATTATAGCTGAATCAATCGTGGTACTGCTAGAAATTAGCTTTATTCAGAAGCACAAACTATTGGATTTGAGAGAAATTTTTACAACTCTGGCTCGCTACACAATCGTGTCACTTGGTTTCATCCCAATTTATTATGTTTTTAAAACCCTCTTCCAAGTTCATAGCTATGAAGTTACGATGAAGATGATTAGCATGGTTCTTTCTACAATCGCAGCTTGTGGCATCTATTACGCTATCACACTCTTTATTATCAAAGATAAAACACTTCATTATGCGCTTGACTTAGTTCGTTCTAAGATTAAAAGAGGATAGAGGTCTTTATCCTTCTCAAAAATATTCAAATTAAATATGATACAACAAAAGAGGCTGGGACAAAAGTCCTAGCCTCTCAATTGTCTTTGGATTGTCGTGCAAGACGCAGTGGTTGAGTGGGCTCTACTACGCTGATTTCATCAGCTTTTACAGCCCTACTCAACTGTGCGTAGGTGGGACGACGAAATCGAATTCTAACGAATTACCGATTTCTGTCCCACTCTCTTTTCTATGCATCCAAGAGCATCATGGACAATAAATACTCACTCAATGAACACGTTATACTAAACTAGGTCAAGACAACACCGACCTAGCTTTAAAAAATTAGAAAGAGTATCACTTACAAATCTACTGTTAGTACCTTCCCAGCTCTCACAACTTGCTCACCTGCGATGTATACATCGTCAACATCACTGGATTTGACAGCATAAACTAAGTGAGAAAGCATGTTTTCTTGAGGTTGGAGATGGATTTTGCCTTGGGGTTGAATAACGAGAAAATCAGCTTGCTTGCCGATTTCCAAACTACCAATCTCATCTTCCATTCCCAACACCTTAGCACCCTCGATCGTCAGGGCCTTGAGGACAGTTTCGATTGGAAATTGGCTGGCATCACCACTCTTCATCTTCTGCAAGAGTGCTGCAGTCCGCCCTTCCTCAAACATATCCAGGTTATTGTTAGAAGCAACTGAGTCAGTCGCAATACCGACTGGCACTCCTGCTTTTTGAAGTTGGATGACTGGGGCAATCCCTGAGGCTAGTTTAAGGTTGCTGATAGGATTGTGGGCGATAGCGACTTTCGAATCTGCCAAGCGGGCAATCTCTGCTTCATTTAACTCCACACCGTGAGCAAATACAGCCTGATGATCTAAATACCCAAGTTCATCTAGAAAGGCTATTGGACGTTTACCATAACGTTTCAGGATAATCCCTGACTCTTCTTTTGTTTCTGCAACGTGGATATGGAGTGGAATATCTTCTTCTTTTGCTAGGTTCAAGCTAGCTTCTAACAATTCTCGACTACAACTGTAGGGCGAATGAGGGGCCACCATGACCTTGAAATTGGGATCCCGATATCCTTTGATTGTCTCGATAACAGCCCGTGTTCTTGCTATAGTCTCATCAGTCATCTCCACATCTGAAGAAAAGAGGGTTGGAGAAAAATAGCAACGCATCTTGGAGGCCTTGACCGCTTCATAAATCTTCTCTATCTCCACACCATTGGGATTATACATATCATTGAAAGTTGTCGTTCCTGATTGGAGCATCTCTGTTAGCGCCTCTTTGACAGCCTTTGTGGTCATATCTGGTGTGAACTCTGCTTCTGCCGGCCAAATATAGTCCTCTAGCCATTCGTGGAGATTGCTATCATCACAAATGCCTCTCAAGCCTGTCATGGCAGAGTGAGTATGGCAGTTAACCAAGCCAGGCATAATCCAGGCACCCTGACAGTCTATGATTTGATCTGCTTGTTTAAGAATCTCTTGATTTTCCTGACCGACATAGACGATTTGAGAATTTTCAAGAGCCAAGATACCATCCAAATAGACGTGGAAATCTTGGTCACAAGTCACGATATTTACATGCTGAAAGACTTTCATCCCTAGGCTCCTTTTCTATATAAGTATTCATACTGGATAATTTTTCTAGCTATTGTAACAAAAAAGTCACCCGAAGGCAACTTTTACTTTGTATTTGCTTAAGAAACTAGGTAAAGTCTATTCTGGACTAAAAGCCGCTGCTTCTTGCATTTGATAGTATTTGCCTTTTCTCGCCATGAGTTCCTGATGATTGCCATATTCGACAATATCTCCATCGACCAAGACAAGAATCAAATCAGCATCTTGAATGGTCGATAAACGGTGGGCAATGATGAAGCTTGTCCGCCCCTTCATGAGTTTGGCAAAGGCATCCTGAACCAAGACCTCTGTTCGGGTATCGATGGATGAAGTCGCTTCATCTAAGATAAGAATCTTAGGAATGGCTAGAAAGACACGGGCAATGGTTAAGAGCTGAGCCTGACCTACAGACAAGGATTCACCTGCATTTTCAAGCTTGGTATCATAACCCTGTGGCAATTGTTGGATAAAGAAATCCGCATTTGCTGACTTGGTTGCTGCAATGACCTGCTCTCGGCTAGCATCAGGATTGCCAAAGGCAATATTGTCATGAATGGTTCCCTGCTTGAGCCACGTTTCTTGAAGCACCATCCCAAATTGTTGCCTCAAGGATGCTCTAGTATAGTCATAAATGGAATGACCGTCTAGCAAAATATCCCCTGAGTTAATCGGGTAAAAACGCATGAGGAGATTGATAAGGGTAGATTTACCAGCACCTGTTGGTCCAACGATGGCAACCTTACTACCAGCTGGGATATCGATAGATAAGTCCTTAATCAAGATCTTTTCAGGATTGTAACCAAAAGAAACATGTTTAAAGGAAATAGCTCCCTTGACTTGGTCGCTGTTCAATTCTTTAAGACCAGTCTCTGTAACCTCTGGACTTTTTAGAACAGCATAAACACGTTCTGCACAAGCTAAGGCGCTTTGCAACTCGGCTAAGACTGATGAAATATCGTTAAAAGGCTTGGTATACTGCTGCACATAGTTCAAAAAGGTCACTAAACGCCCAACCGTCAAAGTAGAACCCGCCATGATGCGCAAGGCTCCAACACCAGCTAGTAGTGCATAAATAAGGGCATTGACAAAACGGGTGGAAGGATTGACTGTCGATGAATAAAAGATAGCCGACTGAGAATAACCTGCGTAGTTGTCATTTGCCTCATGAAGTCTCTCGATAAATTCTTCCTGAGCATTGAAGGACTGGATAATGTTCTGTTGGGTGAGCGATTCTTCTATCAACTGAGTCTGAATCCCCCTAGTCTCTGTCTGCTTTTGAAAGAGATGGTAGGATTTCTTAGCGATAAAGCGTGAAATGACCATAGATAGAGGTGTTAAGAGCAGAACCAAGAGAGTCATCAATAGATGGATTTGGAGCATAGCAAGGATGCTGACCAAAATCATCAAAACTCCTATAAAAAATTGGTTGAAAATCATATTCATACCCGCTGCCAACTGCTCGATATCTGTCGTTACACGGCTGACCATTTCCCCACTACCTTGTCTATCTACCAGGGCAATCGGAAGTCGATGGAGCTTTTCAATGATTTTTTCGCGCAAATCTTTAGTATAGGAGAAAATCACTCGATTATAGAGGAGAGGATTGGCCCATTGTACCAGCGTATTCCCAATGACCACCAAAATCATCTGGAGGAAAATCTGCCAAAATGCTTGAGTTGAACCATTGACTAGGACTTGGTCAATCACCTGTCCAATCAAGATTGGCAGATAGATTGATAGGGCTACCTGAGCAATGGTACCCAAGAAAGCCAGGAAAAGAAGGACGGGATGGCCAGCTAAATCTTTTGCTAATCGTTTAAGGGTTTGACTTGCATGTTTGCCTTTCATTCTAGTCCTCCTTTCCATGTTGGGATGCATTGATTTCACGATAGACTTGGCTAGTCTCCATCAATTCCTCATGATTTCCAAGCGCTAATTGCTCCCCTTTCTCTAAAAGGAGAATTTGATCAGCAATCTTCAAAGTCGAAGTCCGTTGGGAAATCAAGATCAAGCTGGTGTTTGGTAGCTTATCTTGAACAGCCTTCAGAAGATTGGACTCAGTAATGGTATCAAGAGCCGAAGTCGCATCATCCAAGATGAGGAATGGTGCTCGACGCAAGACTGCCCGGGCAATCGATAAACGTTGCTTTTGCCCACCTGAGAAATTACGACCACCTGCTTGGACCTCTGCGTCCAGCTGCCCTTCCTTATCACTGACAAAATCCTTGGCTTGGGCAATTTTTAAAGCCTGCCAGAGTTCTTGGTCAGAGACTGTTTCTTCCATACCCAGAGTCAAGTTAGAACGAATGGTTCCCTTAAAGAGTTCAACCTTTTGAGAAACATAAGCCATCCAGGAACGCCATTCAGAAAGATTGCGAGGACTACGTCCATCTCGATAAAGGGAAATGCTTCCCTTATCTGCCGTATAAAGGCCAAGTAGGACCTGTACCAAACTTGACTTACCAGAACCAGTCCCCCCGATGATTCCAAGAATTTGTCCTTGTTGCATAGCAAAAGAAAGATTTCGCAAGGATGGTTGAGCAGCATCTGGGTAGGTAAAGCTCAAGTGATGAACATGTAAAACTTGATTCCCAGACACTTTTCCCACTTGAATCTCAGAATGAATATCTTCAGGTTCTTCAGCAAAGACTTCTTCAATCCGCTTGGCAGAAATATAGGACTGGTTGAGTGAATTAATGAGCATGGCTAGTTTTATCAACTCTACCAATATTTGCAGGAGGTAGTTGATTAAAGCAATCAAGGCACCTTGACTGAGCCAGCCTCCCTTGATAGAAATATAACCATTCCAGATAATCACCAGCAAAGTTCCATTAACGATCAAATAGGTCAAGGGGGTCAAGAGAGTTGACCAGTAGCCTGTTTTCATTTGGATAGCTGTATAGACTTGATTGAGTACTTGGAAGTTCTCGATTTCTCGTTTTTCTTGGCCAAAGGCACGAATCACGCGCATCCCTTGTATCTGTTGGCGTGTTTCCTGAACCAGCTGGTCTGTTTTCTTTCTCAAAATACTATAGAGAGGATTGACCAAGCGTGATAACACGACAATGACAAAGGACAAAATGGCAACCATGACCAAAAACCAGAAGGTCAATTCAGGCGAGAGACGATAGGCCATAAATATAGCTCCAAAGACGATAATGGGAGCCCTTAAAAATAGGCGTAAAAATTGATTGATCCCTGTCTGAATCTGATAGGTATCTGAAGTCAAACGCGTCACCAAACTCGAGGTCGTTAAACGGTCTCTACTATCCTTGGGCAAGGAAAGAATATGACGATAGAGGTCATTGGTCAACTCCTTGGCAAATCCTACTGCTGCCTTGGCTGAGTAAAACTGAGCAACTAAGGCTACCAAAACGCCGATAACCGCAAAAACAAAGAGGAAACCCATTTGCATCCAGAGGTGACCCTGATCTTTTTGGGGGATAGATTGGTCGACAATCCCAGCTATCACCATGGGAACCAAGAGTTCAAAAACGGCTTCTAGCAACTTAAACAAGGGCGCTAGGAAAGACTCCTTTATATAAGGTTTAAAGTAAGAAAGTAAGTGTTTCATGTGTCCCTTCTATTTCCAAAATGAAGAAGGTGGAAAAACCACCATCTTTTTACTTATTCAAATATGGAAGCAGGTAGCCATAACCAGCCTCTTCCATTTCATCCTTAGCAATGAATCGTACGGATGCTGAATTGATACAATAGCGTAAACCACCTAGTTCCTGAGGTCCGTCTGTAAAGACATGTCCCAAGTGAGCATTACCCGAACGTGAACGAACTTCGATACGTTCCATACCATGACTCAAGTCCTGGTAATAATGAATGAGTTCCTTGGAAATAGGACGGCTAAAGCTTGGCCAACCACAGCCTGAGGCAAACTTATCCTTGGCAAAGAAGAGGGGCTCACCAGTCGTGATATCGACATAAATTCCTTCCTCAAAAGTTTGGTCATAAGCATTGCTAAAGGGAGCTTCCGTCGCTGCCTCTTGGGTAACTCTATAAGACTCTTCTGACAAATTTTCTCTTAAATCTGCCTGACTCGGTTTTTCGTAGTTAGCAGCGTCTATCAGTGGTTTCTCCGCATCTCTCACATCAATGTGGCAATAGCCACCAGGATTTTTCTTGAGATAGTCTTGGTGATAGTCTTCAGCCAAGATATAGTGACGTAGTTTCTCCACTTCTACCGCAATTTTACGACCGATGAGGAGTTCTTGTTCGCGAACTACTGTATTGATCGTTGGTAGATCTGCTTCTTCTTTGTAATAAATCCCTGTGCGGTACTGACGACCACGGTCATTTCCTTGTTGGTTGACAGAAAGGGGATCGATAACTCGGAAATAATAGAGTAAAATCTCACGAAGCGATACCACCTTTTCATCGTAGACGACTTGCACTGTCTCTGCGTGATCTGTTTCTTTGATTAATTGATAATTGGTAGTTTCAACTTGACCATTGGCATAACCAACACTTGTTTGCAGCACTCCAGAAATACGTGAAAAGTATTCTTCCAAGCCCCAAAAGCAACCACCTGCTAAATATATTTCTGCCATTTCAAATCCTCCTTGATCTTCTGTCGGTCGACAAAACTGGGAATCATTTCATATCCCATATTTCATTTTCAAAAAAAGGACAGGAAGCCCTCTAATAGAGAGTTTCCCCATCCTATTGTTCTGTTTATTTTTCTTCGACGCGAGCGCCTTGTGTATCTACTTGCAAATCATGAAGCTTGCCTTTGAAAGGTTGCTTTTCAAGCTCAGCCTTAATTTTAGGCATCTTGTCAGGATCAGCCAAGACCATAACAGTCGGACCAGCACCAGACAAGTAGGTCGCATAAGCACCGTTTCTCTTGGCAACTTTTTTTATGGTCGCAAATTCTCGCACCAAATCTTGACGGTAACGCTCATGGAAAAGATCACTTTCAATAGCTTGTCCTGCTTTGACCATGTCTCCAGTCAGCAAGGCTGCAATCGCTACATTGGCGATAGAACTTGCTGCAACAGCTTCTTTATAAGAAAGTTTCTTGGGCAAGACACCACGACTATCTCGAGTACGCAATTCATAATTTGGAATGTAGGCTAGAAAGGCACACTCTGGAAAAGGCGCCACAACTGCTGAAACCTGACCTTCTACCGAACTAGCAATTACGAGATTTCCATAGATAGCAGGTGCAACATTATCAGGATGTCCTTCAATCTTAGTCGCCAATTGCAACTTATCGTGATCCGTTAATTTTAGGTTCCCTAATTGATTTGCTAATTCAATCCCAGCAACGATGACCGAGCTCGATGAACCTAGCCCACGCGCAAGCGGAATATCACTGACCATCTTCAAACGTCTAGGTTGGAGGTCTGGAACAATTTGTAGAGCAATCTTCAGCAAAAGATTACGTTCATCACGTGGAATCCATTTGCCTAATTGGTGCTCGATCATCCATTCTTCACGTTCCTCACAAACCTGAATTTCTAGATACTTAGTTACAGCTACGCCAACCGAGTCAAAACCAGGACCCACATTGGCACTTGTAGCAGGTACAATAATCTTCATCTTAGTCTCCTAAAACCTTGAAGGTGTTGAGAAGTTCAAACTCGGCTACACCCTTCAAAGCTGCTGTAATAGTTTCAAGTTGCGCCTTGTTGATTTTATGAGTGATGATAACAACACGAGCCTTGCCTTCTTGCTTACCATCTTGAAGGATTTGCTTGAAGGAAATATCTTCTGCATTAAAGAGCTCAGCCAATTTCAAGACTTGACCTTTTGAATCTGGAGCCAAGATTGAGAAATAATAATTAGCTTTGACATCTTCTGGCTTAGCCAAGACTACTGGACGGTTGTATTCATTAAAGGCTTTTCCAATTGTTCCATCATTCAGACGACGAACGATGCGGGCAATATCAGCCACAACACTTGTTGCAGTTGGTTTTTGACCAGCACCTGGTCCATAGTACATAGACTCGCCGATACCGATAGACTCTACAAAGACTGCATTCATAACACCATTAACACTTGCAAGCGGGTGAGTCTTAGGAAGGAAGGTTGGCGTAACCTCAGCAGCAATACCAGAAGCTGTTTCTTCGATAGAACCAACTAATTTCACAACATAACCAAGTTCTTGAGCTACTGCCACATCTTCTGGAGTGATGTTGCGAATTCCTTGGTGACCCACATCTTCAAACTTGACATTCATCCCAAAAGCAAACTGACTGAGGATGACCATCTTGTAGGCTGCATCAATACCGTCAACATCATTGGTTGGGTCGCTCTCAGCAAAGCCAAGTCGTTGGGCTTCTGCCAAAGCATCTTCATAAGACCAGCCTTCTGTTACCATTTTGGTCATCATAAAGTTAGATGTTCCGTTCACAACACCAAGAACACGTGTGATTTTGTCTGATGCTAGTGAGTTAACCAAGGTACGAAGGATTGGGATTCCTCCTGCAACAGCTGCTTCGTAGTATAGGGCAACATTGTGAGCTTTTGCAACCTCAAGCAATTCTGCACCATGGACTGCCAAAAGATCCTTGTTAGCTGTCACGACGTGTTTCCCTGCTTCTAAAGCACGAGTGATAAATGTTTTAGCAGGTTCGATACGCCCCATCAACTCAACAACGATCGTGATGTCTTTGTCTGACAAGATTTCATCGATATTTGTTACAAAATTAAAATCATTTCCTGCTTCAAGCAAGCGGGCTTTCTCTTGATCGTCTTTGACCAAAACCTTGGCTACTTCAATTTCTGAATGTGCTGCTTGAACAATTTTTTCTCCATTTTCCTTTAACAAGAATGGTACACCACTGGCTACTGTACCAAATCCAAGTAAAGCAATTTTAACTGACATGTTTGTCTCCTCGATATTTTCTAATAGTCCTATTATACCAAAATTGTGAGAAAATTCCTACCATTCTGAACTAAAAACATACTAAGATTAGTAGTGAAGAAATCTC